>JBFGFG010000079.1:0-9516 GCA_041579655.1 Nitriliruptoraceae bacterium | reverse complement strand
TACGGGCTGGACCCCGACGAGCAGTCGGTGGCCGAGGCCATCCGCGCGTCTATGTCGGTGCCGATGGTGTTCTCACCGGTCGAGATCGGCAGCGGTGCCGGTCGCGGGCTGCTGGTGGACGGCGGCCTCGGCGCGGGGTTCCCGGCGGCCACCTTCGACCGCACCGACGGAAGCCTGCCGCGGCGCCCCACCTTCGCGGTGCGCCTGGTGCCGCGCAGCCGTAGCGACGGCTGGCCCGAGGGTGACCTCGCCCTGGTCCGGGCGGTCGTGGACACGATGCTCAACTCGGCGGACAACCTCGAGCCGCTGACCGTGTGTGACGAACGCCGCACCATCCGCATCGACGCCTCACGCGTGGTGGCGATGGACGTCCGCCTCGACGACCAGGACCAGCAGGCCCTGTTCGACGCCGGCATGGCCGCCGCCGACCAGTTCCTGGCCACCTACGACCACGACCAGTGGCTCACCGACTGCCGCTGACGCAGCACGCGAAAGAGCGGCGCCCCCACCGCAGCGAAGCGAGGATGGGGGCGATAGCGGAGGTCCCCAAAGGACCGGAACCGGAACCGGAGCGGGTGAAGGGAATCGAACCCTCGTCACTTGCTTGGGAAGCAAGAGCTCTACCATTGAGCTACACCCGCGAACGCGCCAGAGCGCGACTGCGGAGGCTACGTCGGGGGTCCCGACGCAGCAAACGTCAGACCATCGCCTCGGGGTGCTCGCGACGCACGACGGCCTCGAGCATGCCCATCAGCCCAGCGATCGCCTCGTCGTCCTCGGGGTGGGTCAGCCAGGCCACCTGGGTGTCGACGTCGCCGGCCTCCACGAGCAGGCGCTCGGAGACCTTCGAGCCGACGATCTCGGCACCGCCCTTCGGCGTCTCCGGCAGCACGGCGATCACGACGTCCTGACCGTCCACGGTGATGCGGCCGGTGTCGTCCACGGTGCGAACGCTCGAGCGCACGACGTCACCGATGCGGCGACGCACCTCGCGCTTGTCGCCGGCGATCGAGAACGTCACCGTCACGACGGCGAAGTCCGACCCGTACCGAGCGGCGCGAGCGACCTCCTGCGCGAGCTGGCGGTGGACGCCGCGCGCGTTGAGCAGCTCGGAGTCGTCGTCGGTCACGTCGAAGCGGTCGAGCTTGGTGATGCCGGCACCGACCACGCCCGCGGCCCAGCCGCCGACGCCACCGAAGATGAGGTAGCCGAGGAACTGCGCGGCGATGCGGTTGAACAGCTGCGAGAACCCGAACAGCTGGATGTCGTCGAGCCGCAGCCCGGTGTAGGCCGCACCCGCGATCAACGCCATGATGATCCCCCAGCGGCTGCCGCCGAGCACCGCGGCGATGAACACCGGCAGGAACAGCACCACACCCACGACCTCGATGACGTCGGTCGCGCGCAGCATCAGCACGACGGCGGTCGCGATCAGCACGGTCGATCCGGTCACGAGCACGAGGCTGCGTGACTGTCGGTAGCTCGGGGTGTCCATCCAGCGTCCTGTGTCGGTTTGCAGCCGCACGAGGGCGGTCGACATGCGCAGTGTTCCACGAAGACGGCGTGAACGCCGACAGTTCGGGCTACCGTCTGACCGTGGTCACCGTCCTGAAGCTCCGTCTCGCGCTCGCCGCACTCGTCGGCGTGCTCGTCATCCCGTTGTTGACAACCAACAACGGGGGGTTGAGCCATCTCCTGTTCTGCTCGGCCGAGGTGGCCCAGCCGTTCGCGGTGGCCGCCGTCGACGCGGACGACCCGCAGGTCACCTCGTCGATCTCGTTCGACCGCGAAACCCTCGACATGAACCCGTTCCGCGGCGCCGACGAGGTCACCTCCGTCTGCGACGGCGTGACGGCCGAGGTCAGCGCCGAGCCGCTCGACCGCGACCGCGTCCTGCTGACGGTCACGATCATCAACGAGTCGACGGTGCCGTGGCGTGGCTCGATCGGCCTCGCCGCCGACGGCGCCGCCAGCGACGCGGACCTGACCGCCTCCATCGGTGAGGTCGGTCCGGGGGCGCAGGGCAGCGCCACGATGGAGCTGCGGGTGCGCGCCGGCCAGACCGAGCTCAACGGGACGCTGCTGCTGGGCCCCTGACCGGCGGAGCATCGGCTGCCGCGCGATCGCGCTGGCTACGGTGCGCTCGCCGACAGAGGGGCCCGCGTGATCCTGTCCGACCGTTCGATCCGTGCAGCGCTGGAGTCCGGCCGCATCGTGGTCGACCCGCTCGCTGAGCGTGCGATCCAGCCGTCCTCCGTCGACGTGCGCGTGGACAACGGCTTCCGGCTGTTCAGCAACCACCGCTACCCGTACATCGACGTCAAGCAGCCGCAGCCCGAGCTGACCGAGCTGGTCGAGATCGACGACGACGAGCCGTTCGTGCTGCACCCGGGCGAGTTCGTGCTCGGCGCGACCCTCGAGCGCGTGGGGTTGCCCAACGACCTCGTGGCGCGGCTGGAGGGCAAGTCCTCGCTGGGGCGGCTCGGCCTGCTGATCCACTCCACGGCCGGCTTCATCGACGCCGGCTTCGACGGGCACGTGACCCTCGAGCTGTCGAACGTCGCCACGCTCCCGATCACGATCTACCCGGGGATGCCGATCGGTCAGCTGGCGTTCTTCGCGCTGGACGCGCCTGCCGAGCACCCGTACGGATCCGCCGAGACCGGGTCGAAGTACCAGGGCCAGCGCGGCCCCACGCCCTCGCAGTACCACCGCAACTTCGACCGCTGAGGCCTGCGCGGGTCTAAGGGCGCACCGCGTCACAGCGTGCGGTCCCCACGTGACGGCGTGCGTTCACCGTCCGCTCCCGCACGTTGTGCAGGGGTCCCGTGTTACGTGTCGAAGTGACATGGACGGGGACAAGATGGAGTTGCGCGGTGGGTGACGACTACGAGGCACAGGTCGGCGACCGGTTGCGGTCGATCCGTAACCAGCTCGGGCTGACGCTGCGGGACGTCGAGGCCAAGAGCGACGGGCAGTGGAAGGCGGTGGTGGTGGGCTCCTACGAGCGCGCTGACCGGTCGGTCTCGCTGCCGCGGCTGCGGGCGCTCGCCGAGTTCTACGGCGTCGACGTGGCCGAGGTGCTGCCCGGCGGCGTCCGCGAGGTCAACGAGGAGCCGGCGGCGCTGGTGCTCGACCTCGCGGCGCTGCGGCGCGCCTCGACCGACCCCGAGCTGTGGCCGCTGGTGCGCTTCATCGCGGACGTCCGTGCGCGCCGCGGCGACCGGGGCGGGGACCGCGTCACGTTGCGCGGCGCCGACGCCCGGGCGCTGGCGATCCTGCTCGACCTGCCCACGGAGTCGCTCGAGTCGATGCTGGCCGGCCGCTCGTTGCTGGTGCGGCCGCCGAACGGGCTACGCCTGCTCGAGCCCCAGGGCGAGTGAGTCCTCGGCGCTCGTTGCGCCGGTCGCAGCGCCGGTCGCTGCGGCGGTCCGTGACCGACGCGCGCGGGTGACCACCAGCAGGCACGACGCCGCACCGGCCAGCAGCATCACCTCGCCCAGCAGCGTGCGCCCCGACGGCATGACGCCGTCCAGCAGGTGGGCGTACGTCAGCGCGATGACGGTCTCGAGCACCAGCAGCGGCCCCACGATGCTCGGGGACAGCACGCGTGAGGCGGTGTTCCACGTGCGGTTCGCGATGGTCGTGGAGCCGAGTCCGATCACCAGGATCACCAGCAGCGAGCGGATCGAGATGCCCGGGCCGGCGGCCGGCAGCGAGGTCATCCCGAAGGCGATCAACGGCAGCGACAGCAGGCCGGCGGCCACGCCGGTCGTGGCGGTCCACCGGGTGAGGTCGGTGGCCGGGTCAGCGACGACCTTCGCGTTGTCGAGGCCGTACCAGGTCCAGATGCCCAGCGCGCCGCCGACCAGCGCGACGCTCAGCAGCATCGCCGGGACCGTGGTGTCACCGACGGGGCCGGTCACGGTGGCGGTCACGCCGCCGGCCAAGATCAGCGCGATCGGCAGCGCGAGGCGACGGATCGGCACGCCGGGTCGACCGGCCAGCGTGTAGACGACCGGGCTCGCGGCGAGCGCGAGCACAACCAGCGTGGCGCCGCCGACGCGCACGGCGGTGGTCACCAGCACGTAGTAACCGATGAAGCCGGTCGCGGCGTGGCGGGCGGCGCGCAGCCAGGTCCTGGCGTCCTCCGGTGCGCCGACGCGCCGCAGCACGGCGAGGCTCACCAGCCCGTGCACGCCGTAGCGCAGCCCGGCCAGCAGCAGCGGCGGCACGTCGTGCGCGATGGCGGGGGCCACGTACACGAACGCCCACAGCGACAGCGTCGTGGCGAGCGCGGCCACGGCGGTGATGCCGTCACGACGCGCCAGCAGGCGCGGACGGACGGCGGCGGGAAGGAGGGAGGCGGTGAAGTTCAGCATGTCGCACACGGTGCCGCGCACCCCGTGGCACAGGATGGCCTGGCTGACAGCCGTTCTGAAGGTCTTGCGCAACATCGTTGCGCAAGGGAGGCCTAGACTGTGTGTTCGTTGCCTCCAAGGGAGCGTGCAGCGTGGAACGGACCGCCGACGGCACGGTGCTGCTGGACGAGACGGACCGCGAGATCGTCCGTG
This sequence comes from Nitriliruptoraceae bacterium, assembly GCA_041579655.1. Lineage (GTDB taxonomy): Bacteria > Actinomycetota > Nitriliruptoria > Nitriliruptorales > Nitriliruptoraceae > JBFGFG01. The sequence goes on along the minus strand of JBFGFG010000079.1, from coordinate 4,942 downwards.
TGCTGCGAGCCGACGCCCGGATCAGCAACGTCGAGCTGGCGGACCGCGTGGGCCTGTCGCCCTCGCCGTGCCTGCGCCGCGTGCGACGGCTCGAGGAGGCCGGCGTGCTGCTGGGATACCGCGCCGTCGTCGCCGCCGAGCACCTCGACCGTGGGCTCACGGTGTGGACCGCGGTCCGCATGCGCGTGCACGAGCGTGGGCTCGTCGAGCGCGTCGAGGCCGAGGTGGTGTCGCTGCCCGGCGTCACCGAGGTGCACCACCTCGCCGGCGACTGGGATTACCTGCTTCGGGTCGAGGTGGCCGACCTGTCGGCGTACGACCGCTTCACGCGCGACGTGCTGCCGCGCATGCCCGGCATCGGGCACGTGACCTCGTTCGTCGTGCTCAACACCCTGCGCGACGACGACCGTGGCGTCGGGTGACGCCACGGTCGTGGTCGGTGTCGTGACCTGCGTGCACAGGTCCACGCGTGGCTCAGCCGGAGAGGTCGGTCAGCGTGCGGCCGCCGAGCGGGGCGTCCAGCGTGATGTCGATCGCCCAGCTCTTCACCTCGGCGGTGCACATCTCGATGGTGGCGTCCTGCGCGGAGAGCACCAGCAGGCGCACCTCGGTGTCGCTCTCGGTCACAAGCACGTCCTCGACGAGGTCGCACGCGCCGCCCGTGAAGGTGATCTCCAGCAGCGTGTCGTTCTCGAGCACGCCGACCTGCTCGATGAAGCGGCCGGACGCGCCGGAGGTTGCGCCGCGCGCGATGATCGGCGCGCCGGAGCGCTCGTCGGACTTGTCGATGATGCGTGCCACGTCCTGGCCTCCGTACGACTCGTCGGTGCAGTCGGCGTCGCCGGCGAGGCAGGAGCCGGACGCGGCGCCGCCCTCGGCCGGGTCCACGAGCGCCTCGTCGCCGGCAGCGTCACCCATGGTGTCGGGCGTGTCGTCGCAGCTGGTGTCGCCCTCGAGGCAGGCGGCGGCCGGGTTCGGCTCGCCCTCCGCGACGCCCTCGCCGGTGGTGTCGGCGCTGCCGGCGCAGCCGGTGAGCACGAGGCCGAGCGCCGAAGCGGCGGTCAGCAGGCGGATGGATGTGGTGGTCATGGGCTGCTCCGTTGGGGAGAGTCGGGTCAGCGAGTAGGACGCTGTGCGAACCGTCGCGGTTCCGTCGCGCGACGCGCGCGGCCTGACCACGCGTCATGATCGGCGGCTCAGATCACCACGGCCGTGTTGCCGTGGCGCCGCGCGGTCGAGCGGTAGTCGTCCCAGGCCAGCGCCAGCTGCTCGACGGCCTCGGTGAGCACGTCCTCGTAGCGGGTCACCGGCAGCCGCAGGCGATGCCGCGAGCGCCCGTGCACGTCGTGGACGCTGGAGGGGGCGATCGAGACGTCACGGCGCAGCGCGTACGGCCCGAGCTCGGTGGAGGTGCCCCACCCGAGGTCGATCCACAGCGACAGCCCGCCCTGCGGCGGCAGCCAGGACCACTCCGGCAGGTGCTCGGTCAGCAGGTCACCGACCAGCGACGAGCGCGAGCGCAGGCACGCGCGCTTGCGCGACACGATGGCGTCGTGGTGCTCGAGCAGCCGCACGGCCAACGACTGGCTCAGCAGCGAGGACGACAGGTCCGTCGCCGCCTTGAGTCGCGCGAGCCGGCTGATCGTGGGGCGCGGTCCGCGGATCCAGCCGACGCGCAGCCCGCCCCAGATGGACTTCGACAGCGAGCCGACGGTGAGGATCTTGTCCTGCGGCGCGCGCGGGTGGGCGGCCAGCGGCGGGGGCGGCGGCGCGTCGCCCCACCACATGTCGGCCATCGTGACGTCGTCGATGACGATGGTGTCGGACTCGGCCAGCGCGTCGATCAGCATCGTGCGGGCGGCGGCCGGCATCGTGCGGCCGGTCGGGTTCTGGCAGGACGGCTGGAGGTAGACCAGCGCCGGGCGACGGCGCAGGGCGGCCCGGAGCTGTCCGATGTCGGCGCCGTTGGGGCCGACCTCGACGCCGATCAGCTGGGCGTCGAGCATGCGGAACGCATCGAGCGCGCCGGGGTAGCTCTGCTCCTCGGTGACCACCACGTCCCCGGCAGCCAGCCGCAGCTGCGCGATCAGCGAGATGGCCTGCATCGCGCCGGTCGTGGGCAGCACCTCCTCCGGCTCGGTCGGCAGGCCGGTGCGGGTGAGGTGCTCGGCGAGCGCGACGCGCAGCGCCGGCAGGCCGGCCACGGCGTAGCCGGGCGTGGTCAGCAGGTCACGCACGTCCTCGTCGAACGCCGCGAGCGCCGAGGCCGGCAGGTCGATGCCGTCGTTCCAGTGGGCGCCGCGCAGGTCGATGATCCCGGCGGGCCGGATCGGCGTCTCCATGAAGGAGTAGATGGAGTCGGCCGGCAGCACCTCGGCCACGTGCGCCTCACGGCTGCCGGGGATCACGTCCTCGCCGCCGAGCACGGTGCCGGACCCGTGACGGGTCACGGCGCGTCCCTCGTCGCGCAGCACCGAGTAGGCGCGCACGACGGTGCCGCGCGAGACCTGGAGGGTCTCGGCGAGGGCCCGCTCGGCGGGCAGCTGCAGCCCGGGCGGGAGCTCGCCGGCGTCAGCGAGGTCGCCCAGCCGGGTCGCGAGCGCCTGATAGCGGGGCTGGTCGCCGTCGTCCCAGACCGCGAGCCGGTCTCGTAGCTCGGTCGCCTGCATGCCTGCTCCGTCTCGTCAGCTGCCCCGGTTCGCTGCCTCCGCCGGGTCCAGTGAGGTCCAGTGAACCCTACTGGACCCGAGTGGACCACCTAATGGACCACTATTGGTACGAGTGGACCCCTAGGTGGCGCGGTTCATGGCCGAACATCCTGACACCGGCGAAACACCCTCCCGTGCCGGAGCACCCACGAAGGAACCGTGATGCGTCGCACCCCTCCCACTGACAGCACCACCCTCGTCACCGCTGGCGGCCCCGCCACCGAGGTGACCTCCGCGAACTTCGACTCCGCGTTCCGCGAGCTGGCTGACGCCCGCGCCGCGTACGACCGTGTCGCAGGTGACCCGGACTCCGTCCCGAGCCTGGCCTTCGCGTCGGCTCGTCTCGCTGCCGCACGGCGCGACATCAGCGTCCTGCGCACCGCGGCCTGACGCAACCTCAACATCAGTCCCCCTCCGCACGTCGGCCCGTCTCCTCGCGAGGCGGGTCGTCTCGTGTGAGGGGGCTTCACTCGGCGGGCCGCAACGACAGCCCTGCCGCGCCGCTGCGCAGCAGCAGCCGCTGGCCCTCGACCTCGGCGGTGAACCCGCCCTCGAGCACCTCCAGCACCCGGTTCTCCTGCGCCGTCGCTGCCTCGCCGCAGGTGAGCGCGCCGTCGTCGGCCACGCCGCGGCTGTCGCTGGTCTGGCCCCACGAGGTGAGCTGGACCTCGTCGCCGCTGGCGATCCACTCGCCAGCGAAGTCGCGACAGCCGGAGAACATCGTGAACGTGCCGTCGTCCATGAACCGCAGCGTGGCCGGCGGGAGCTGCGTGTCGCCCGACGAGACAGCGCCGTCGTCTCCTGTCCCGGTGAGGTAGCCGTCCACGACCCAGGCCGTGCCGACGAACGAGGCGGTCTCGACCGGAGCCAGCGCGTCGAAGGTGAGCGAGCCGTCGGGCCCCGTGAGCCGCAGCGTCCCGCTGTCCTCGAGCGTCCACGCGTCCACCTGGGTGAGCGCCTGCATGTACGCCGCCTCTGCCTGCATCAGCGGGCCCTCGCACCCCATCTCGGTGATGGCGTAGCCGCCGTCGCGCGGGCTCCAGACACCCCCGTCCGTGGTGACCTCACCGCCGTAGCCGTTGCAGGCGGCCGTGCCACCGACCCGCGTGGTGCCGTCCTCGGCGGTGACCGTCAGGGTGATGCGCGCTCCGGCGGGGACGTCGATGGGCGGGTCGGCCGAGGCGAGCACCCAGGCGCCGGCGGGCCCGCCGGCGTCACCGTCGCCGGACCCGAGCGGGTCGGTGGAGCCGCCACAGCCCACGAGGCTCAGGGCGAGGCTCAGCACGGCACACGGGAGGAGGCTTCGCATGACGGTCTCCTGTCGGTCAGTCGGACCGGGCGAACGTGACCAGCGGCACGTAGAACCAGGCCCATGACATCGCCAGCACCACCAGCGCGCTGGCTGCCGCTGCGGTGAGGGTCGAGAACACGACGCTCGACACCAGGAACACGGCGGCCGCGAACGCGATGGCCAGCGCGAAGGTGCCGGCGTTCGTGATCCACACGGTGATGTGCAGGTGGCGCCGCGAGTGGCGGCTCACCCCGCTGCGCGGTGCACGCAGCCGCTGGTGGGCGCTCGGGGCGATCAGCAGCACCGACGAGATCGCCGCGCTGAAGAACGCGAGGTAGTACGCGGTGCGGCTCGGGCCCGACAGCTCACTGAACGCGGACTGCATCGGCAGGATCAGCAGGAACCCGAACAGCGCCTGGGTGCCGGGCAGGGTGGTGCGCAGCCCCTCGAGGATGGCCCGGAACGCGTCGTCCACGTCCGCGTCAGTGCGCTCGTCTGTCCGCTGCTCGTCCATCCCAAACCTCTCGACGTCAGGAGCATGGCACGACGCGCGCGTCCGGGCCAGCGTCAGGACGGTCGCCGCGTCAGGAACCCGGGCCGGCCGATGCGGGCAGGCCGCGCGGGAAGTGCGGGAGGTGCTGCTCGGGGTGGCCGTCGTGCTCGTCCGGCTCGCCGTGGTGGCGGTGCGGAGCGCCCACGAGCTTGCCGATCGTCGGGAGCTCGGCGGTGGCCAGGAACCGGGCCGCGTGCTCGTGCCCCCCGGACAGCAGGGCCGGCGTGGAGGCGAACGACAGCGGCGCGCGTCCGGTGATGCAGGGGCGGTCGAGGTACAGCACGGGGGTGTGCTTGGCGCCGTGCGGGACCACGCCCAGCACCCGCTGGCGGATCGCCGTGCTCATCGCGGCGAGCGTGCTCGCGGCACCGCCGTCGGGCGCGACCGCCC
>JBFGFG010000078.1:0-9704 GCA_041579655.1 Nitriliruptoraceae bacterium | reverse complement strand
TCCGCCCCGAGGGCGAGCGCGGGCAGCGACAGCGGGGTGGGCACGGTGGCGTCCACCGCCAGCGCACCGCCCACGGCGTGCGTCGCCTCGGCCAGCGCGGCGATGTCCACGACGCCGAGCATCGGGTTCGACAGCGCCTCGACGAACACCAGCGACGGCCGCTCGGCGGCGATCACCGCCACGGCGAGGGCCGTGTCCGTGGCGTCCACCTCCACCAGCGTGATGCCGTGGTGCGCGCACAGCCTCCGGAGCGTGGCCGTGGCGGCCCAGTAGATGCCGGACTGCAGCACGATGGTCCCGCCCGGCCGCACGCTGCGCACGATCGCCGTGATCGCGGCCATACCCGAGGCGAACGCGCGCGTGGCCGCGGCGCCCTCGAGGCGACACACGACCGCCTCGACCCGGCGCACGGCGTCGTCGTGGTCGCGCACGTACATGTGCTCGTCGCTGGCCAGCGCGTACGCGTCGTCGCGGGCGAACGTGGTCGCCATCGGGATGCCGGGCACCACCGCGCCGGTGGTCGGGTCGACGCCGCCACCGCCGTGCGCGAGGAACGAGCCGATCCCGATGTCGTGGCCTGCCGTCACGTCGCCCCCATGCAGTCGAGTGAGTCAGATTGCAGCCTACGGGCGTTGATCGGGCCCACTCGAACAGGCAGGACGGGTGCGGTCAGCCGCCGGCGACGGCGGGCAGGATCGACACGGTGTCGGCGTCGGTGACGGGGGTCTCGAGGCCCGCCTGGAAGCGGATGTCCTCGTCGCGGACGAACACGTTCACGAAGCGACGCAGCTCACCCTCCTCGTCGAGGATGCGGCTGCCGAGCCCGGGATGGGCCGCGTCGAGCGCGACGACCACGTCGCGGACGGACGCACCGGGGCACGCCACGGTGGCCTCGCCGTCGGTGAGCTTGCGCAGCGGGGTGGGGATGCGGACGGTTGCCATGGGAGGCTCCTTCAGGCGACCTTGCCCTCGACCTCTCTGGACGAGCACCAGCCGGCCGCAGCGAAGCACACGACGGCGCGGCGCAACAGACGCTCACGCGGGGGCAGCGGACGAGCGCGCGCCGATGGGGTGGCGCGCGTCCGTAGCCTCGCGGCACGCCGGACCGGAGCTGCCTGTGAGCCAGATCGAGGAACCCCAGGCCGAGACGGTCAGCGTCGTGGTGCCGGCGCTGGACGAGGCCACGACCGTCGGCGAGGTGGTCGGTCGCATCCTCGAGACGCTCGGCCCGGACGGGTCGGGGTTGGTCGCCGAGGTCGTGGTCGTCGACGGCGGCTCGGACGACGACACGCGGCGGGTCGCGGCCGAGGCCGGGGCGCGCGTGGTGCAGCAGGGCCAGGTGGTCGCGGACGCACCGCCCGGCCGCGGCAAGGGCGACGCGCTGTGGCAGGGCCTCGCCGCCACGACCGGGGCGATCGTGGTGTTCGTCGACGCCGACATCCGGCGCTTCGACCCCGCGTTCGTGTCGCGCCTCGTCGAGCCGCTGACGCGCGACGCCAGCGTGCTGTTCACCAAGGCGGCGTACGACAGACCGCTCGGCACCACCGGCGAGGCAACCGGTGGCGGGCGGGTCACCGAGCTGCTCGCCCGGCCGCTGCTGGCCACGTTCTGGCCCGAGCTCGGGTTCCTCGCGCAGCCGTTGTCGGGCGAGTACGCGGGCCGCCGCACGCTGCTGGAGTCGCTGCCGTTCGTGCAGGGCTACGGCGTGGAGCTGGCGCTGCTGGTCGACATCGTCGAGCGGCACGGTCCCGACGCGATCGCCGAGGTCGACCTCGGCGTGCGTCACCACGCGCACCAGCCGCTGGACGCGCTCGGGCGCATGGCCGCCGAGATCCTCCAGGTCGGGCTCGACCGCGCGCAACGTCAGGGCCGCGCCCCGGTGCGCGACACGCTGCTGCGCCAGCCGACGCGGGCGCAGGACGGCCGCATCGCGCTGCGCGAGCACACGGTCAGCTGGGCCGAGCGACCCCCGCTGGCCGGCTGACCTCGGGCGAGCCGACGTGCGGCTCGTCCTCGATCACGCGCGGCGTGTCGTCCTCGCCGTCGTCATCATCGTCGTCCGCCGCGAGGCGGCGCTCGAACGAGGCACGCAGGTCCTGCGCCAGCCGGGCGACGGTGCCGCGGTCGGGCGAGCCGCCACCGTCGAGCTCCGCAGACAGGTGCGCCATGCTCGGGAGCCGGGTGACCGCCACGTGCAGCACCACCAGCTTGAGCACGGCGACCAGCGGGATCGCGACGAACATCAGCGGCATGCCGCCCAGCGACCCGGCCACGACCAGCGCGAGGATCACCGTGATCGGGTGGACCTCCACCGACCGCGAGACGATCAGCGGCGTGATGACGTGGTTGTCGACCTGCTGCACCGCGACCATCACGATCACCACGAGCACGGCCTGCTGCACGCCGGCGCCGACGGTCAACGCCAGCAGCACGCCGAACACCGCCCCCGCGGTCGGACCCACCAGCGGCACGAGGTTGAACAGCCCTGTGGTGATGCCCACCACGGCCCAGAACGGCAGGCCGATGGCGGCCATGCCGATCGCCGTGGCGCTACCGACGAAGCTGGCGACGATCAGCTGACCTCGGAAGTACGAGCCGACGATGCGGCCGATCCGGCTGCCGACCTCGACCACCTCGCCACGCTTGCCCGGCGGCACCAGCCGCCCGAGTCCGGCCGAGATGCGCGGCAGGTCCGAGAGCGCGTAGAACGCGAGGATCGGACCGAGGGTGAGCGCCAGCGCGAGGTGGACCACCCAGGTCACCACCGACCCCGCCCCGCGCAGCAGCGCGAGCACCTGCTCACGGTTCGTCGCGAACCAGCCCTGGACGGACTCGGTGAGCCCCTCCGGGTCGACCTCGACCAGCGAGGTGGACGGCACCCCGAGCCGCAGCAGCTGCTGGTTGAGCGAGGCCTGCAACGACGCCCAGATGCGCGGCAGCTGGTCGACGAGCTCGCCAGCCTGCTGCACCAGCAGCGGACCCAGCAACGCGAGGAACGCCCACAGCAGCCCGCCGCCCACGACGTACGCGACCAGCGTCGCGAGCGGCCGCGGCAGCCCGAACCGGTGCAGCGTGGTGACCGTGGGGTTGAGCACGTAGATCACGACCGCGGCGATCGCGACGGGTGGCACGGCCAGGGCGATCGCGTCCCGGAACAGCCACCACACCCCCAACAGCAGCACGCCCGCGCCGATGAGGAGCCACACCCGCAGCAGCCAGCGCACCAGCCTGTCCTGTTGCTCCACCACCGACCTCCCGCACCGGCGTGACGGTATCTCCGCGCCTCCGTCCACACAGGTGCCGTTGGTGCCAGCGGACGAGCGCAGCCTCACCGGATCGGACCACCGAGGTCAAGGTTGCGCGTGTTGTGCCGACAGGACGAGCGAGCGCTCGACGGACGCTGCTTGCGCCCGCCGATACGGTTCCCCCGGCGAACAGGATGGGTCATGACAGAGCAGAGGCGGGTGCTGGTCGTCGACGACGAGCCGGACGTGCTGCTGTTGTGTCGGGTCAACCTCGAGTTCGAGGGCTACGACGTCACCACGGCCAACGACGGCGAAGCAGGTCTCGCCACGTGCCGCAGCATGCGCCCAGACGTGGTGCTGCTGGACGTCATGATGCCGAAGATGGACGGTTGGCAGGTCCTCGAGGCCATCAAGTCCGATCCCGAGATCCAGCACACGCCGGTCGTGATGCTCACCGCGAAGGTCCAGGACGAGGACCAGATCCGCGGTTGGTCGTCGGGCGCGGCGGAGTACATCACCAAGCCGTTCTCACCGCTGTCGCTCTCGCAGGTCATCGCCGACGTCATCGCGAACGACCCCGAGGAGGAGGCGCGTCGTCGCCAGATGATCCTCGAGAAGCTCAAGCTGCTGCAGGCAGGCTGAGCAAGGACCGTCGGTCCGGACGTCCGGACGGACGACCACGGGCGCGCCGTGGACGTCCGTGCGAAGATCTAGAGCTGGTCGGTGCCCACCACGATGTGGACGTTGACCTTGTTCGACAGCTGGACCTCGTCCGGCGTCGCCTCGGCCTTCGGGAAGCTGAACTCCCGGGCGATCTGCTTGCCCGCCTGGTCCTGCCCCTCCGACCAGAACACGGTGGTCGCCTCGTACACCTTCGACGCGCGGTTGACGACCACGACGTTGTAGCCGGCGGCCTTGAGCTGGTCGGCGACCTTGCGGGCCGTGGACCTGTCGCCCGTGCCGGTGGCGTCGAGCAGCTGGACGGTCACGTTGCCGGGGGTGACCGTGCTGGCCGCGGCCGTCTCGGTCGGCTCAGGCTCGGGCTCGGGCTCCGTGGCCTCGGGTTCGGCGGCCTCGGGCTCGGTGGCGTCCACGGTCGCGTCAGGCTCGGCCGTGTTCTCGGTCGGGTCCGTCACCGGATCCGTCGCGGCCTCGGTCGGGGCAGCGAGCTCGGAGGCTGCCTCCGTGGCGGCAGGGTCTGCGATCTCGACGGAGCTGCCGTCACGCATGAAGCCGATCACGCCGAACAGCACGGCGCAGCCGAGCACGATCCCGGCGGCGGTGCCGGCGATCGTCGCGATGCTGCCGGTGGGCCGGGTCGCCATGGTCAGTTCGCCGATGCCCGGCGCGCGGCACGCTGCCGGTTGCGCTGCGCACGCAGACGACGCAGACGCTTCACCAGCATCGGGTCGTACTCCACGGCGTCGTCGCGGTCGATGAGCCGGTTGAGCAGCTCGTAGTACCGGGTGGTGGAGAGGTCGAAGCAGGTGCGGATGGCCTGCTCCTTCGCGCCGGCGTAGCGCCACCACTCGCGCTCGAAGTCGAGCATCTCCCGGTCACGCTCGTCGAGCGTGGGGGCGGTGATGGTGTCGTCGGTCATGTGCGGCTCCTCGTCACAACGGGCAGGGTCGCAGACGAATGACAACGATGCAACTACGTCCGCGTCATACGCCTCCGCGGTGGCACCGCGCGCACGCCCCCGAGCCGTCCGGATAGCGTCCGCAGCACCGCCGGAGTAGCTCAGATGGCAGAGCAGCGCTCTTGTAAAGCGAAGGTCACGAGTTCGATTCTCGTCTCCGGCTCGACGTCAGGTTCGCCGCAGGTCGCATCGCGGCACCGCCCGTAGGCTCCGAGCCATGAGCCCATCACCCCCGACCGAGCACGCCGCGCTGATCGCGCGGCTCCAGCAGCGGCGCGACCACCTCGCCGAGGAGCTCGCCGAGCTGACGGCTCCGCCCGACGAGAACGCGGCGATCTCGTTCGGCAAGCGCGTCGGGGACGGCACCAACGAGGCGGTGGACCGCATCTCCTCGACGCTGACCGCCCGGTCGATCGCCTCGTCGTTGACGGAGGTCGAGCGCGCGCTCGAGAAGGTCGAGGCCGGGACGTTCGGTGTCTGCGACATCTGCGGCGAGCGCATCCCGGCGGCCAGGCTCGAGGCGCGTCCGTTCACCTCGCGCTGCGTCGCGCACGCGGACCTGCCGGCCCCCGACGCCTGAGCCTCGCGGCCCGGACGTCACGCCCGGTTACGGTCGCGCGACCCCTTGCGATCCGACCCGGCTGGAGACGACGTGGCCGCGTTCTACGAGCAGCTCGACGAGACCCGGTTCCGGGCGTCGACGATGACGCGCGGCCCGTGGGACGAACGGCACCAGCACGCCGGTCCCCCGGCTGCGCTGCTCGGGTCGGCGCTGGCTGGTGCGTTGGGCGAGCCTCGCCTGGCACGCGTCACGTTCGAGGTGCTGCGCCCGGTCCCGATCGGCGACTGCACGGTGACCACGAAGGTGCTGCGCGGCGGGCGCCGCGTCGGGCTCGCCGAGGGCACGCTCGAGGACGAGGACGGTCCCCTGCTGCTCGCCCGCGGCTGGCGCATCCGCGACGTCCCACCGGAGGCCGACGCCGCCATCGAGGCCGACGCCGGCCCCGCCCCGGACCGCGTCGACGAGCAGCCGTTGCCTGCGCCGGACGGCCTCGCGCCGCTGGCGTTCTTCGAGGTCGGCTGGGACGAGGGCTACCACGCGGCGATGGACGTGCGCGCGGTCGTCGGTGCGTTCCTGGAGCTGGGCGACGCGACGGCGTGGCTGCGGTCCCGCATCGACCTCATAGAGGGGACGCCGATCACGCCGCTGCAGCGCGTGCTGGTCGCGGCCGACACCGGCAACGGCATCAGCGTGCGGCTCCCGTTCGAACGCTGGCTGTTCGTCAACACGGACCTGACCGTGCACCTGCACGGGCTGCCCTGCACCGATTGGGTCGGGCTCGAGGCCCGCACGCGCTTCGGGCACGGCGCTGCGGTGGCGCACTCCACCCTCCACGGCGAGCAGGGACCGATCGGGCTCGCCGCGCAGAGCCTGCTGGTGGAGCCGCGCGGCTGAGAAGCCCGGGTCAGGCAGTGGCCCCGGCACCGAAGCGGTTCGCGTACGCGTCGGCCACGCGCTGGCGGTCCGCGTCGAGCAGATCGCCGAGCAGGCTGGTCTCCAGCACCAGCCGCGCCTGTGCGTCGAGCGCCGCGGCCGCGTCGTGCTCGTCGCTGGGCAGGGACGCGCGCAGCAGCCGCAGGATCTCGAGCAGGTAGATCAGCACCGTCGGCTGGCCCACCGACGCGACGCGGACCTCGTCGAACGCGATCCCCACGACCTCGGCGGAGGTCACCGTCTGCGGCGACAGCAGGACACGTCCGTCCTCGCCGCGATGGCACCGTCCGCGGCGTGGCCCGCGCAGGATCGCGCCGACCACCGTGGCCATGTGGAACAGCGCGTCCTGCGCGGTGGTCGGGTCGTTGATCCCAGGGGAGAGCGCCTTGAGCGCGACGTCCGCGAGCTGCCGCACGCCGTAGGCAACGTCCTGCTGCAGGGTGCGGCGCTGGCCGACCCCGACCGCGTCGCGGATCGCCGCGACGACGCGGTCCTCGTCGTCGGGATCCGGTCGGGGCACGCGGCACAGCGGGCTGGCCGGGATCGCGTACCGGCCGGCGGTGATGAGCAGCTCGGCGCTGTGGCCCGGCCCGATCGCGCGCAGGATCGCAGCGTGGTCGATCAGCTGGACCCAGCCGTGCTCGTCGAACGTGACCGTGAACCAGTCGGTGTCAGCGTTCTCGTCGAGCTCGTCCAGGTCGTCGTCCGCGTCGTGCTCGGGCAACGGGGCGTGTGCCCGCTCGAGCGCGTCCTCGGTCACGCCGTGCAGCAGCGTGGAGACCTCCATCGCGTGGGCGGCGTGGTCGATGAACGCGACGATCGCGAAGATCGCCCCGACGCCGAGCACGACGGCGAGCAGCACCGAGACGCTCGGTACCACCGCAGAGCCCGCCTCCTCCAGCGGCCCGCGCACCGAACGCATCACGAACAGGCAGTACACGAAGGTGCCGAGCACCACGCCCATCACCCGCTTGTTGAACGGGTCGCGGAACAGGCCGCCCACGACGCGCGGCGAGAACTGGCTCGCGGCCGCGGAGATCAGCAGCAGGCTCACCGAGAACGCGATGCCGGCGAACGACAGCGTCGCGCTCGCGATGACGCCGAGCACGGCCCGCGAGCTGTCCACCGTGGCCGTGAGCCCGTCCGGCAACGACGTCACCTGGCCGTCGGCCCACAGCGCCCCCTGGGCGAGCAGGACGCCGATCACCCCGTACAGCAGCGGCACGTAGAACAGGCTGCTGCGGACCTTCTCCCACGCACGCGCGATGAACATCGGTGTTCCTTGGGTCAGCTGGCGGGCGAGAGGTACCGAGCATGCCAGTCGAGCACGGCGTCGAAACGCTGGCGCCGGTGCAGCGGGGACCCGGAGCGTGACAGCTCGTGGCCCTCGTCGGGGAACAGCAGCATCTCGGACTCGACCCCGGCGCGGCGCAGCACCGAGAACAGCTGGTAGGCCTGCTCCGGCGGGCAGCGGTGGTCCTCGAGGCTGTGCAGCACCAGCGTCGGCGTGGTGATGCGCATCGCCGTGCGCACCGGGGACGCCGCCCACTGGGCGTCGACGTCGTCCGGCATCCCGCGGTCGAGGAACATCCGGTCGAAGTACGCGCCGATGTCGGAGGTGCCGGCGAACGACGGCCACGACAGCAGGCCGCGCTCGATGATCGCCGAGGAGAAGCGGTCGTCACGCGCGAGGATGCGCGCGGTCGCGTACCCGCCGTACGAGCCACCCATGATGCCCAGGCGCTGCGCGTCGATCCGCGGGTGGCGCTCGAGCATCGCGTCCACCGCGGCCCGTAGGTCGAGCATGTCGACGCTGTCCTCGTCGGTCCAGGCGCCGACCACGGCGCTGGCCCACGAGCGCCCGCGCCCCGACGAGCCTCGCGGGTTGCAGCCCACCACCGCGTAGCCGGCGCCCGCCTCGACCTGGAACTCGTCGAAGAAGCCGTGGCCGTACTGCGCGGTCGGACCGCCGTGGATGTTGAGCAGCAGCGGGACCGGTCCGTCGCCCGGCGGCAGCACGGCCCACGCGTCGATCTCGACGCCGTCGCGCTCGAAGGTGAAATGCTCCACGGGCAGCAGCAGCTCGCGCAGCGCCGCGTTGTGGTCGGTGAGCACGCGCGGCTCGCCGTCCTCGAGCAGCCACAGCTCGCCCGGGTCCGTGGGGTGCGTCGCGGTGTAGACCACGCGCGACTCGTCCGGCGCGGCCGAGAAGCCGGTCACCACCTGCGCACCGCCGACCAGCACGGTGTCGCCGTCAGCGGTCAGCCGTCGCAGGTGCACCGCGCCGTGGTCCTCGACCAGCACCAGCACACCGCCGTCGACGGGCACGGGCGTGGGGCCACCGTGCACGTCCCGGTCCAGCTCGGGCGCCATCTGCGCGAGCGCGCCGTCCGCGTCCAGGACGTGCAGCGCCGGCGGGGCGGGCCACGCGTACGCGTCGGCCAGCCCGCACAGCAGCGCGCCGCCGTCGGCGGTCGCCGTGAGCTCCTGCCAGAACCCGCGACCCGCCACCTCCTCGGGCTCGCCCCCCTCGAGGGAGACCCGCCAGAGGCGGTGACCGGGCTCGAGCTCCTTCTTCTCGTCGATGGCCGCGAGGAACAGCACGCTGGAGCCGTCCGGGCTCACCGACGCGCCGGCGACGTCGACGTCCCGCGGCGTCAGGGGGGTCGGCTCGGCGGCCTCGTCGGCGTCGAGCTCCACCAGCCACAGCAGGGTCTTGCGGTCGTGGATCCAGCCCGCACCGTCGGCCCGGAAGTTGCGGTCGAGGATCCGCCGCGGGTGCTTCGCCCGGGCGTCGTCGTCGAGCTCAGCGACGTCCGTGCGCCACTGCGCCGCCGTGACCACGAGCCGGAGCCCGTCGGGGACCCAGCTGCATGCCGTCACGCCCAGCGGGAGCTCCGTCACCACCCGCGCCTCGCCACCGTCGGACGGCAGCACGGCCAGCTGGGGCTTGTCCTCGCGGGTCACCGCGCGCAGGAACGCCAGCTGCGACCCGTCGGGCGACCACCGCGGCGAGGCGTCGTTCGGGCCGCCGGTGAACACCCGGTCCTCACCGGTGGCGAGGTCCAGCACGTGGATCCTCGACGTGGTCTCGTCAGCCTCGACGTCCATCGAGGCCACCACGTACGCGACGAGCTCGCCGCCGGGCTGCAGCTGCGGGTCTCGCACGTCGCGCAGCAGGTCGAGGTCGGTGGCCTTCATCTGTGGTCCTGGGTCGGTCCGCCGGACCGTAGCGACGAGCGACCCGCCCTCGACGTGTCGAGCTGTCAGGCGCTGTCCGCGTGCGCCCAGCCGGGAGAGGTCCGGAAACGGGCTCACCCACCTG
>JBFGFG010000077.1:0-9718 GCA_041579655.1 Nitriliruptoraceae bacterium | reverse complement strand
GGCCTTGGCGAACAGCCACAGCAACTCACCGAAGTGGGTGGCGTCCGCCTCGGTGCCAGCCTTCAGGGAGCCGAGCGTGATCTCGATCGCAGGCTTGGGCTTGTTCTCGTCGAGCAGCATGTGCACGACCTTGACGAGGTCGCTCGCGGACGGGGCCGCGTTGGCCTCGTTGAGCTCGGTGATGATCGCTGCCACGTCGTCGACGCGCTTGGCGCTGAGCATGGCGCGCAGCAGCGAGCCCCAGTGGCGGCCGTTGGTGAGCGTGCCGGTGGACAGCATCTCGCTGAGCAGCGCGCGGGCGCCGTCGAGGTCGCCGGCGCGGACCGTCTCCTCGACCAGGCCGCGAGCGGCCTTGCGGTCACGCGGCACCCCGCAGCGGGCGGACTCGTCGAACAGCCAGCGTGCGACCTTGAGGTCGCCGGCCTGGAGGTGACCCTCGATCGCCTGCGCCACGCGCTGCGGGCCGATCGGGACGCCGATGATGAGCGCCCAGTCGATGATGCCGCTGGCACGCTGGAGGTTGCCGGCGCCGAGCGTGAGGTCGAACAGCGCGTCGAGGTTGTCGCCGGTCGGGATGCGACCGGCCGCCAGCAGCTGCTCGGCCATCGCCCACGCCGCCTCGACGTCGCCGCTGACGATCTGGGCCGCGAGCATCGCGTTGCGGTGGAACGAGTTGGGCTCCGCGCCGACCTCGGCCATGCGTGCGACGGTCGCCGCGACCGCTTCGGTGTCGCCCGCGCGGGCGTGGGCGTCGAGGATGTCGGACAGCACCTGCACGTCGACCTCGACGTCAGCGGTCCACAGCACGTCCAGCAGCGTGGCGCCGCGGTCGGGGTGGCCTGCCTCGGCCATCATCGCGACGAGGTCGCGGCCCTGCTTGGGCGTGGGCTTCACGCCGACCTCGAGCATCAGCTCGACCTGGGCGATGGAGTCCTTGATCGCCTTGCGGGCATGCAGGTCGGCGAACAGCGTCGCGTAGTCCTCGGGACGGGCGCCGCGACCGTCGGCGGCCAGCCGACGCAGCACCGCGCGTGCTGCCGGGAAGCGGCCGGCGCGCAGGTGGATCGCCATCAGCTCGTTGAGGTGGCGCGGCTCGGGGTGCACGCCCTCGGCGTGCAGCGCGTCGAGCTCGACGAGCGCGTCGGCGAGGCGACCCGCGCGTGCCGACGTGATCGCGAGGTCGTAGCGCATGACGGGAGGCAGCTCGATGCCCATCCCGCGCATCCGCTCCATCACCGCACGGGCACCGGCGGCGTCGCGAGCCTTCAGGTTCGCCTCGAGCAGCAGCTGCATGTGCTCGGGCGTGAGCTCGACCTCACGCTGCTCCATCGAGCTCACCACGCTGCGGGTCATCCGCAGGTCGCCAGCGCTGGAGAATCGGCGCAGGGCCTCGAGGTACTTGTCGCTCATCGTCGGTCCACGATCTGGCTCGTGGCCGCGACACACCAGGTGCCGACCGACGAGCCGCTGACGGCCGCGCGTCCGCGCGGGCGGTCGTCTCCCGACCGCTGCGCGGAACAGTAGTCGTCGAGGGCCGTCGTGGCGGGGCGGCCGGACGGGGCATTGCTGCGCTACCGCTCCAGCAGGCCGTCGAGGCCGACCGTCAGGCCGTCGGTGGCGCCCACGCGACGCACCGCCACCAGCACGCCCGGCATGAAGCTGCTGCGGTCGAGGCTGTCGTGACGGATCGTCAGCGTCTCGCCCGTGCCACCGAAGCGGACCTCCTGGTGGGCGACGAGCCCGGGAAGGCGCACGCTGTGCACCGCCACGCCGTGGTGACGGTGGCCACGCGCCCCGGGGTGCTCGTCGTCGCCGCCGACCCACGTGGGCTCGCTGGTGCGCGCATCGGCGATCAGCTCGGCGGTGCGCAGCGCGGTCCCCGAGGGCGCGTCGGCCTTGCGGTCGTGGTGCAGCTCGAGGATCTCGACGTCCGGCAGCAGACGAGCGGCCTCCGCGGCGAAGCGCATCATCAGCACGGCGCCGATGGCGAAGTTCGGGACGATCGCGGCGCGTGCCGGTCCCGCCGCTGCCCGTGTACGGATCGCCGCGATTTCCTCGTCGCTGATGCCCGTCGTGCCGACCACCGCGTGGATCCCGGCGTCGAGCAGCGCGAGCGCGTTGGGGCCACCGTGCGGCGGGCGCGTCAGCTCGACGGCGACGTCCACCTCGCCGGCCAGCGACGCGATGTCGTCGGTGATCGTGACGCCTGCGCCGACGCCGAGCACGTCGCCGAGGTCCTCCCCCGCGTGGCTCGGCGACACCGCAGCGACCAGCACCAGGTCGTCGGCCTCGTCGATCGCGCGGCAGGCCTCGCTGCCCATGCGGCCCGTCGCCCCGACAACCGCCACCCGGATGCTCACGTTGCCTCCTGAAGCACGTCCGGCCGCAGCCTACGTCCCCCGCTTGGTCCCCCACCTCATCACGCGACGGCGGGTTAGCGTCGCCCGACACCGACCGGCCGACGACGGGGACCACCGTGCAGTTCGCAGACACCGCCCAGGACGTCACGCGCGTGACCGACGAGGCGATCGCCGAGGCCGACGCCCTGCTCGCAGGCATCGTCGCCAGCGCCGAGCAGCCCTCGTGGGCGCTCGTGATGGCCCCGCTGGACGAGATCACCGACGTCATCGCCCGCGCGTACGGCCGTGCTGCGTTCGTGGGACAGGTGCACGACGACCCGCAGGTGCGTGACGCGGGCCGTGCTGCCGGCGAGCGGATGGAGCAGTGGGGGCTGGCGATGAGCTTCCGCGACGACCTCGCCGCTGCGGTGGCCGCGTTCGCCGAGACCGACGAGGCCGCAGCGCTGACGGGCGAGCACGCGCGGCTGCTCACCTTCGTCCAGCGTGACCTGCGCCGTGCCGGACACGGGCTCGAGCCCGAGGCGCGCCGCGAGCTCGAGACGCTGCAGGGACGGCTGGTCGAGATCGGCGTGGCGTTCCAGCGCAACCTCTCCGAGCACGAGGACGCGCTGGTGGTGACCGCAGCGGAGCTCGACGGGCTGCCCTCGGCCTACGTCGAGTCGCTGCCGGCCGGCCCGGACGAGGGCAGCTACCGCGTGACGATGGCGTACCCGCACGTGCTGCCGTTCATGGACCGCGCACGCCGGCGCGACCTGCGCCAGGACCTCGACCGTCGCTTCCACAACCGGGCGTACGAGGCCAACCGTCCGCTGCTGGAGGAGGCGATCGCGGCACGCCACCGCGTCGCCGCGCTGTTCGACCAGCCGTCGTGGGCCCACCACCGGCTGGAGGAGCGCATGGCCGCCCACCCCGACGCCGTGGAGGCGTTCTACGCCGACCTGGTCCCACCGCTGACCGCTGCGGCCGAGGCCGAGCTGGCCACCCTCCAGCAGATGCTCGCGCAGGAGACCGGCGACCCCGACGCGGTGGTGCAGCGCTGGGACTGGCGCTACCTCCACACCCGCCTGCAGCAGGAGCAGCACGGCGTCGACGGCGCGCTGGTCGCGGCGCACCTGCCGCTGGACGAGGCCATCGCCGGGATGTTCGCGCTGTGCGGCGACGTGTTCGGGCTCGACCACGTCCCGGTCGAGCTACCCGTCTGGAACGCCGACGTGCGCAGCTACGAGGTGCGGGACCGCGCGACCGGCGCGTTCATCGCCCACGTGCACATGGACCTGTTCCCGCGCGAGGGCACGTTCGGCCACGCGGCCGCGTTCACGCTGGTCCCCGGGCGACGCCTGCCGGACGGCAGCTACCAGCACCCCACCTCGGCGATCGTGGCAAACTTCACGCCGCCATCGGGCGGTCGGCCGTCGCTGCTGACCCACCGTGAGCTCGAGACGCTGTTCCACGAGTACGGCCACATCCTGCACCAGGTGCTCACCACCGCCGAGCTCTCGCGCTTCTCCGGCACCAGCGTCGAGCGCGACTTCGTCGAGGCGCCCTCGCAGATCATGCAGCACTGGACGTGGAAGCCCGACATCCTCGCAACCTTCGCCCGCCACCACGAGACCGGCGAACCGCTGCCCCGCGAGCTGGTGGACGCGCTGGTCGCGGCGCGCAACCTCGACATCGCGATCCACCAGCTGCGGCAGGTGCAGTTCGGCTGGCTCGACCTGCAGCTGCACGGGCCGGACGCATCGACCCTGGACCTCGAGGCGGTCACGCGTGACGCGGTCGAGCTGACCGGGATGCCCAAGCCGACCGACACGTTCTTCCCGACCACCTTCGCGCACATCATGGGCGGCTACGACGCGGGCTACTACGGCTACATGTGGGCCGAGGTGATCGGTGACGACCTGTTCCGGCGCTTCGAGGAGGAGGGCGTCACCTCCCCCGCCGTAGGCGCCGACTACCGCCGCGAGGTGCTGGAGCCCGGAGGCACGCGCGACGCCGCCGAGCACGTGCGCGCCTTCCTCGGCCGCGAGCCCGACAACACCGCGTTCCTCCGCAAGCTCGGCATCGCCTGACCCCCGGAAGTGTCGCATGCGACACTTCCGAGCAGACCGGCGGTCCTACGACGCAGATGTGTCGGATACGACACTTCCGAGCGACGCCAGCCACCCCGCTACGCGGAAGTGTCGCTGACGACACTTCCGAGCAGACCGGCGGCCCTACGACGCGGATGTGTCGCTGGCGACGCTTTCGAGGGGTTGCGTGGGACAGGGGCTGCCTCAGGCGCTGACGCTCGCGCTGGCTGCGGCCGCGTCGACGCCGTCGACGGGTCCGACCACGGCGAGGTGGCGCACGCCGCCGAGCAGCTCGCTGGCGAGGTCGCGCACGCCGCTGAGCGTGACGCTGTCGATCATGGTCAGCAGCTCGTCGGTGGTGCGGATCGGCTGGTCCGTGCTGATCCAGCGGCCGAGGCGCGACATGCGGGTCGCGGAGTCCTCGAAGCCCAGCACCACCGAGCCGCGCAGGGTGCCGCGGGCGCGCGCGACCTCCTCCTCGGTGACCGAGTCGGCGAAGCGGTCGAGCTCGGACACCAGCAGCGCCAGCGCCTCGTCGTGGTGCTCCTCGGAGACGCCGGCGTACACGCCCCACATGCCGAGGTCGGACCACGAGCTGGTCCAGCTGTAGGTGGAGTACGCCAGGCCACGGTCCTCGCGGATGGTCTGGAACAGCCGCGAGGACATCCCTCCGCCGAGGATGGTGTCGAGCACGCTCAGCGTGGGCCGGCGCGGGTCGTCGAGCGGGATGCCGCGACCGCCGATGGTGATGTGGACCTGCTCGTTGTCCTTCTCGAGCAGCGTCGCGCTGGGACGGTCCTCGCTGTTGACAGCCAGCCGCTTCGGGCGCTCGCCACCGGGGCGTGACAGGTCCCCCACGTGCGCCTCGACGAGCTCCACCAGCGCGTCGTGCTCGACGTTGCCCGACGCCGCGACGATCGCGTTGGCCGGGCGGTACCAGCGCTCGAAGAAGTCGTGGATGGTGTCGCGGTGCATGCCGTCCACCGAGACGTCCGTGCCCAGCGGGTCACGCGCGAGCGCGTGCTCGCCCACGACCTGCTCGACGATCGCGGCCCCGACGAGGTCCTCGGGGGTGTCGAGGTGGATGTCGATCTCGGACAGCACCACCTGGCGCTCGGCGTCGACATCCTTGGCGGTGTTGGTCGAGGCGCTCAGCATGTCGCCGAGCAGGTCCATCGCCAGCGGCAGGTCCTCGTCGATGACGCGCGCGTGGAACACGGTGACCTCGCGCGTGGTGAACGCGTTCAGCTCGCCGCCCACGGCGTCCATCGGCTCGGCGATGTCACGCGCCGTGCGGCGCTCGGTGCCCTTGAACAGCAGGTGCTCGAGGAAGTGCGAGCAGCCGTGCTCGGCGTCGGACTCGTCGCGGCTGCCCACCGTCATCCAGGTCCCGAGCGCGACCGACCGCACGTGCTGCATCTGCTCGGTCGCGACCACGACCCCGGAGTCGAGCGTGGTGGTGCGGATGTCCATGCGGGTTCCTGTCCAGAACCGTACGGGGTGACGCGGGACGACCCCGCCGCTCGCGCCGTGTGGCGCGGGCGACGGGGTCGACCGTCATGCGTGTGGGTGCTCAGTCGCGGCTGCGGCTGCGCGTGCGCGTACGGGTACGCGAGCTGTCGCCGCTGTCGCTGCTCGAGCCGCTGTCACCACGGTCGCGGCTGCGCTCGCGACCGGAGTCCCGGCTCGAGTCGCTGCTGCCGCTGTCCGCGCGGTCACGGCTGCGCTCGCGACCGGAGTCACGACCACCACCGGAGTCACGGCCACCGTCGCGGTCGCCACGGGGTGCACGGTCACGGTCGCCGCCGGAGCGACCACCACGGTCACCACGGTCACCACCGTCGGAACGGCCACCACGGTCACCACCGGAGCGACCACCACGGTCACCACCGTCGGAACGGCCACCACGGTCGCCGCCGGAGCGACCACCACGGTCACCGCCGCCACCGCCGCGCGAGTCCTCCTCGTAGCCCTCGGCAACCTCGCCGACGTACTCGAGCTTGAACTTGCGACCGCCGTCGAGGATGTCCTTGACCTCGACCATCACCTTGTCGCCGACGTTCACGGCCTCCTCGGCGTGGTCGAGGCGCTTGCCGACGATCTTCTTGAGCTCCGAGATGTGGAGCAGACCGTCGGTGCCCGGGGTCAGGGAGACGAACGCACCGAAGTCGACCGTCTTGACGATGGTCGCGTGGTAACGCTCACCCTTCTCCGGCAGGACCGGGTTGGCGATGCCGTTGACCCAGTCGAGCGCAGCCTGTGCCTCGATGCGGGTCTTGCCGTAGATGCGAACGACGCCGCCGCCGCCCTCTTCCTCAACGTCGATCTGAGCACCGGTCTGCTCCTGGATCTCCTTGATGATCTTGCCGCGCGGGCCGATGATCTCGCCGATCTTGTCCTGCGGGATACGCACGACCTCGACGGAAGGAGCGTTCTCGGCGACCTCGGCACGGGGCTCGCTGATCGCGGCCTCCATGACGTCGAGGATGGCGAGACGCGCGTCCTTGGCCTGCAGCAGCGCGGCAGCAAGGATGTCGGCCGGGAGGCCAGCAAGCTTGGTGTCGAGCTGGAGCGCCGTGACGAACTCACGGGTACCGGCGACCTTGAAGTCCATGTCGCCGTAGAAGTCCTCGACGCCCTGGATGTCGGTGAGGGTGACGTACTTGCCGTCCTCGTAGATCAGGCCCATCGCGATGCCGGCCACGGGCGCCTTGATCGGCACACCGCCCGCCATCAGCGCGAGGGTGGAGCCGCAGACCGACGCCATGGACGTCGAGCCGTTGGAGGACAGGACGTCCGACACGACACGCATGGTGTAGGGCCAGTTGTCCAGGTCCGGCAGCACCGGGACGAGCGCGCGCTCGGCCAGCAGACCGTGACCGATCTCGCGACGCTTCGGGGAGCCGACGCGGCCCGCCTCACCGGTCGAGTAGGGCGGCATGTTGTAGTGGTGCATGTAGTACTTCTCGACCGTGGGGTCGAGCGTGTCGAGGCGCTGGTTCTCGCGCGTGGTGCCGAGCGCGAGGACCGAGAGGGCCTGCGTCTCACCGCGCTGGAAGATGCCGGAGCCGTGCGTCATCGGGAGCACGTCCACGACGGACGTGACCTCGCGCAGCTCGTCGACCTTGCGGCCGTCGATGCGGATGCCCTCGTCGACGATCTTGCGACGGACGACCTTCTTCTCGACGGAGCGGAAGGCCTCCTTCGCCTGCTTCTCGAGCTCGTCTGCCTCGAGTTCGCCGACGCCCTTGGCGACGAGCTCAGCGATGACCTCGTCCTTGTAGGCGAACAGCTCGGTGTCGCGGTCCTGCTTGGCGATGTCGCCCTGCGAGTAGATCGCCTTGACCTTGTCCTTCGACATCGCGTACAGCGCGTCGAAGACCTCGTCCGAGTAGTCGATGAAGCGCTTGAACTCGCCAGCGTCACGCGGGGCGTGGTTCTTGACGAACTCGAGCTGGGCGTCGCACAGGGCCTTGAGGATCGGCTTGACGTCCTCGATGGCCTTGCCGATGACCTCCTCGGTGGGCGCCGTGGCACCCATCTCGATCTTGGTGAAGGAGTCCGGGGTTGCCTCGGCCTCGATCATCAGGATGGCGACGTTGCCGTCCTCCTCGAGGCGACCGGCGACGACCATCTGGAAGACGGCCTCGTTCTCGAGCTCCTCGAAGGTCGGGAACGCGACCCACGAACCGTCACGCAGCATGGCGTAGCGGGTGGCGGCGGTCGGACCCGCGAACGGGACACCGGCCAGCATGGTCGCGAGCGACGCGCCGTTCATGGCGATGACGTCGTACGGGTCGACCTGCGTGGTCTGCAGCACCGTGTTGACGACCTGGATCTCGTTGCGCAGACCCTCAGCGAAGGTCGGGCGCAGCGGGCGGTCGGTCAGACGGCAGGCGAGGATGGCGTTCTCGGACGGCCGGCCCTCGCGCTTGAAGAACGAGCCGGGGATGCGGCCGTTGGCGTACATCCGCTCCTCGAACTCGATGGTGAGGGGGAAGAAGCCGAGGAACTCCTTGGTGCGCGACGACGCAGTGGTCGTCGTGAGCACCTTGGTGTCGCCGAGCGTGGCGACGACGGAGCCGCCGGCCTGCTGGGCCAGGAGGCCTGCCTCGAAGGTGATGTCGCGGCCGTCGATCTCGACGGTCAACTCATAGGTACCGAGCTTGCCCATTCAGGGGCCTTTCATGTGGTGTGCGCCGCGGCACGTCCACCGGCTCCACGGAGAGGGCGTCGATCCTCAGTAGGGGCGCGTCGGACGGCAGCAGGGGCTGCAGGTCCGGCGGGTCTCCACTGACGACCGATGCCTCGCGTCGTGTGGCAGGTGGCGCATGTCGTGCGCGTGTGTTGCCGGCGATCGGCCGGCGCGTGTTGGTGGCGGTTCCCCGCCCGTACGTGCGGCACTGTGCCGCACTTCACCGGACTCTAGCCCGGCGATGCGACAGGAGCCGGAACCCGTAGCGGGTCCGGCTCCTGTCGAGGTCGTGTCAGCGGCGCAGCTCGAGCTCAGCGATGAGCGAGCGGTAGCGCTCGATGTCCTTCTTCTTGAGGTAGTTCAGGAGACGACGACGCTGACCGACCAGCATCAGCAGGCCGCGCCGGCTGTGGTGGTCGTGGATGTGCGTCTTCAGGTGCTCCGTGAGGTGCGAGATCCGCTGGGTCATGATTGCGACCTGGACCTCGGGGCTGCCCGTGTCACCCTCGTGGGTGGCGAAGCGAGCGATGATCTCCTGCTTGTCAGCGGGAAGTGCGACTGCCATTGATGTACTCCGTTAGGTATCGGTCCCGGCGGGCACGCGTCACAACAGCTGTGAGGCGAGATGGGGGCACGTGGTTGCGCTGGCGCGCGTTGTCCACGTCGTCCCACACCCGGCTGGGCACGAAGAACCGGCCGCGGATCGGGCCGGTGAGGAGCAGGGTACGCGCACCGCACGCCAGCGACAACCGCTGCGCGCTCCGGGCGCCGACCGCGCACGACGTGCGTGGTCCGAAGCCCGCGTGGGTGCGGACTTCGGACCAGGGGTGCTGAGTGAGGTGCTACTGGGTCGGGGGGCGGCGCACGACGCGGCGGACGGTGCGGACGCCGGCGTCGGGCTGCGGGGATGCCGTGACCGGCTCGATGAACTCGGTGGCGTCTGCCGGCGCGGGGGCGAACGGCGCGGGGTCGGCGGTGGCGTCGGCGTCGGGCACGCTGACCGTGAGGGGCGCTGGGGCCGTGAGTGGCGCTGGGGCCGCGAGCGCGACGCCGTCGGCGACGGCGGTACCGGCGGACCCTGCGGCAGTCGCGGC
>JBFGFG010000076.1:0-9736 GCA_041579655.1 Nitriliruptoraceae bacterium | reverse complement strand
TGCACTACGAGTCTCCCGATGCCGGCCTGGTGGAGCGAGTGCGCGCGAACACCCTGATGGGGCTCGCTGTGCTGCTGTGCGACGAGCACGACCGGATCGGTACATGCGACGCGGCCGGGTGCGGGCAGGCGTGGGTGGACACCTCGCGCAACGCCCGACGCCGGTTCTGCTCGACGTCCTGCGCGAACCGCACGCACGTCGCCGCGCACCGCGCCCGTCGCCGCGACGAGCCGTGAGCGCCGCGCCGCCGCTGCCGCGGACACGACGCGAGATCGACCGACGGGTGGTCGCGCTCGCGGTGCCGGCCGTCGGTGCGCTGATCGCGGACCCGCTGCTGGGCATCGTCGACACGGCCGTCGCCGGTCGCGTCTCGGTGGGGGCGCTCGGAGCGCTCGGGCTCGGCACCTCGCTGCTGGCGGCCGCGACGTGGATCTTCAACTTCCTCATCGTCGGCACCACCACCTCGGTCGCGCGCGCCGTCGGTGCAGGGGACCTGCGTGCGGCCGGCCGCCGCGCCGTGCACGCCGCGTGGATCGCCGGCGCCCTGGGGGTCGCGGTCGGGCTGGTGCTGCTGGCGGGCGCGGAGCTGTTCGTGCGCGCCACCGGGGCGGTGGACACGCTGGTCGAGCCGGCCACCACCTACCTACGGATCCGCGCGGTGGGGCTGCCGTTCGTGCTGCTGGGGATGGTCGGGCACGGGACGCTGCGCGGCGTCGGGGACACGCGCACGCCGTTGGCTGTGGTGGTGGTGGCCAACCTCGTCAACGTGGCGCTGGACGTCGCGCTGGTGTTCGGGCTCGGGGCCGGGCTCGCGGGGGTGGCCTGGGCGACCGTCGCCGCCGAGGTCGTCGCGGTGCTGATGTTCGTCGCGGTCCGCGGCCGGACCGGCCTCGACCTGCACGGCCACGGGCGACCCAGCCGGCCCGAGGTCCGTGCGATGCTCGTGGTGAGCCGCGACGTGGTGCTGCGCACCGGTGGCCTGCTGCTGGGGCTGCTGCTGATCGCGACGGCAGCGGCGGGCGTGGACGCCGCCACCGCCGCCGGGCACCAGGTGCTGTTCCAGACCTACATCGTGGCGGCGTTCGTGCAGGACTCGGTCGCCGTCGCGGGGCAGACCATGGTCGGCAACGCCCTCGGACGCGGCGAGCTCGCGCTCGCGGACGTGATGGTGCGACGGCTGACGCGCTGGGGGCTGGTGCTCGGTGTCGTCACGGCCGCGGTGCTGCTGCCGCTGGGAGCCGTGCTGCCGCGGCTGCTCACCGGCGACGCCGCGGTGCTCGGCGTGATCGCGGCGGCGTGGACGGTGGCGGCGCTGGCGCAGGTGCCCGGAGGCGTCGCGTTCGTGCTCGACGGCGTGCTGATGGGCGCCGACGACTGGGCCTACCTGCGAACCTGGACCGTGATCGCCGCCGTGAGTGCCGGGCTCGCGGCGCAGCTGGCCGTCTCGGCCGGCGGGGGTCTCGTGGTGCTGTGGTGGTGCGTGGTGGGCATGACGGTGGTGCGCGCCGTGTCGCTGCTCGCGCGTGTCCGGTCGGGTGGCTGGGCCCGGGCCGGGGTGCGCGCGTGACGGTCGAACCCCTCGTGCTCGCCGCCCTCGCGTTCGTCGCCCTGCTGGCAGGCTTCGTCGACAGCGTGGCCGGAGGCGGCGGCCTGCTCACGGTCCCCGCGCTGCTGGCGGCGGGGCTGCCGCCGGCGGCGGCGCTGGGGACCAACAAGGTGCAGTCCTCCGCGGGGGCGTTCTCGGCCGCCACGACCTACGCCCGCGGCGGCGCCGTGGTGCCGCGCAGCCTCGCGCCCGCGATCGCCGCCACCTTCGTCGGCTCCGCGCTCGGCACGCTCGTGCTCACCTCGATCGACGCCGCACGGCTCGAGGAGCTGCTGCCGTGGCTGCTGCTGGCGGTGGCCGGCTACGTGCTGCTGCGCCCGGCGCTGGGGGAGGTCGAGACCGCCGCACGGATCTCGCCGCGTGCGTACACCTACGGCGTCGCGCCGATGATCGGTGCCTACGACGGCTTCCTGGGGCCCGGCACCGGCTCGTTCTTCGCGCTGACGTTGGTGTCGTTGCGCGGGCACGACCTGACGCGTGCGACCGCGACCACCAAGGTGCTCAACCTCACCAGCAACCTCGCGGCGGTGATCGTGTTCGTGGCGGGCGGGCTACCCGTGTGGCGGGTCGGGCTCGTCATGGCGGTGGCGCAGGCCGTCGGCGCGCGGGTGGGTGCGCGCACGGTGCTGCTGCGCGGCAGCCGCCTCGTGCGGCCGGCGCTGATCGTCGTGAGCGTCGCGCTGAGCATCAGGCTGCTGACGAGCTGAGCCGGCACGTTGGCGCCAGGCGGAGCGCTCGGCGCGCGTGAGCGTGCGCCATCCGGGGACAAAGGTCCCGAGCGTCACGGTTGACCACTCACGGTGGTGGTCGACAGGTGAAGGGTCAGGTCCGCCATGGATGACGACCAGTCAGGTTCACTTTGCCCATCAGTCCCGCCACCGCTGCTGCGGTGGTCATCGCGCTCATCGGCCTCGGGGCCGTTGTGACGCTCAGGGCGCGCCCGCGTGGTGTGCGCTGGCTCCGGTTCGCTCTCGCAGCGATGCTGGCCGGCGCCGTTGACCGCTTCCTGCTCGAGCCGGTGCTCGACATCTCGGCGCCGCCGACCCCTGCGAGCCTCGCGGTCTCGTGCGCGATGATCGTCGGCTTCGTCGCGGTGTCGTTCGAGCTGCGCTGGGCCCGATCGGCGGTCGTCGGCGGTGCGCTGGCCGGCGCTGCGCTGTGGGCGGTGCTGCTGACGGTCACCGAGGAGAACAGCGCGCTCACGCTCGCCGCCGCGTGGCTGGGCGCCACGGTGGTGGTCGGCGTCACCTTCGGCGCGCTGGCACGCCGTACCCCCGGGTCCCTGCTCAACGCGAGGTTGCGGACCATCTCGCTGTCGATGGCGCTGATGGCGGTCGGGATCGTCGGGGTCGTGCGGGTGCCGGCGCTCGAGCTGATCGCGGTGGGCACGGTCGCGGTGGGCACGGTCATCCTGTGGCTGGCGGTGGCGCCGCCGAAGATCCTGAGCCTGGTGATGTCGCCCACCCGCGAGCTCTCCCGCGCCGTGGACCGCGACCTCGCGAGGATCGGGAGCACTCCGCGGTCGATGCGCGACCTGCTGGCGCACATCGGTGATCTGTTCGGGGCCGAGGCGGCGCTGCTCACCGACGCGGGTCGGACCATCGCGGACGTCGGCCCCGCCGTGGACGTCGTCGCCGCAGAGCGCGCCCTGGCCGACATCACCGACGCGACCCGCCGCACCGGGGCGGGGCGGTGGCAGCTGCTGGTCGCCGACGACCGCTGGGTGCTGGCCGGACCGACGGGTCGAGGATGGCTCGCGGTGGTGCTCGACGAGGTCGGCCTGCTGCTCGGTGACGACGACCGGGCGCGCGTGGTCGGGCTGGCCGAGCGCATCGGCCTGGCGCTGGACCGCGTGGACGCGGCCGAGCGGGACCGGCGCGCCGCGGACTCGCTGCGTGCCGTGGACCGGATGCGCGACGACTTCCTCGCCACGCTCTCCCACGAGCTGCGCACCCCGCTGACGTCGATCCGCGGCTTCACCGAGGTGCTGCGCGAGCACGGCGACCGGCTCCCGCTGGAGCAGCGCCGCGACCTGCAGGCCCGGGTCGTCGAGAAGGCAAGCCAGCTGGAGGAGATGATCTCCGGGTTGCTGGAGCTGACCGCCGTGCGGGGCCGGACCGCTCCTGATCGCGTGGCCACCTACGACCTGCTCGACCTCGTCGACCGCGCCGTGGCACGCGCTCGCGACGGGCTGCGCGAGCACACGGTGCTGGTGGACGTGCCCCGCGCCAGCCTGCACACCGACGGCGGCGCGCTGCTGGCGGTGCTCGGCCAGCTGCTGGACAACGCGGCGAAGTTCACGCCCGGCGGCTCGACGGTCGTGATCCGCGGCGACGTCCGCGACGGCTGCGTCGAGCTGCTGGTGTCCGACGACGGACCGGGACTCGGGGAGCTCGCCGAGGAGCGGGTGTTCGAGGCGTTCGTGCGCGGCGGTGACGTGCTCACCCGCGAGACGCGCGGGGTGGGCATCGGTCTGGCCATCGCCAAGGAGCTGGCGATGCAGCTCGGCGGCGACCTCGGCGTGAGGCCCAGCGAGGTCGGCACGTCGCTGCGGCTGACGGTCGCGAGCATCCGTCCCGCCGTCACCGAGCGGCGCTCGGCGCTGGACGCCGAGCGGGCTGACCCCGACCTGCACCCGATGCGCGACGGCACCCGGGCCGGCTTCGGGCTCCCCTCCCACGCGAAGCTCAACCCCCACGCCGCGTTGCCGGCCGGCCCGGACCGCGCCGGGCTGCGCTGAGGGCCGACCTCCCCGCACGCACGAACGCCGCCCCGGGTGGGGCGGCGTTCGTGGTGTGCGGGTGGTGCCTGGTCAGAGGATCTGCGAGAGGAACAGCTTGGTGCGGTCCTCCTGCGGACGCTCGAAGAAGTGCTCCGGCGT
This sequence comes from Nitriliruptoraceae bacterium, assembly GCA_041579655.1. Taxonomy (GTDB): domain Bacteria; phylum Actinomycetota; class Nitriliruptoria; order Nitriliruptorales; family Nitriliruptoraceae; genus JBFGFG01. The sequence continues at coordinate 5,249 of JBFGFG010000076.1, read as the reverse complement.
GCCGACCTCGACGATCTCGCCGTCGGCCATGAACACGACCCGGTCCGCCACGGCGCGGGCGAAGCCCATCTCGTGGGTGACCACGATCATCGTCATGCCCTCGTCGGCGAGGTCCTGCATCGTGTCGAGGACCTCCTTGACCATCTCAGGGTCGAGCGCCGAGGTCGGCTCGTCGAACAGCATGACCTTGGGCTCCATGGCCAGCGCGCGGGCGATCGCCACGCGCTGCTGCTGACCGCCGGAGAGCTGGCCCGGGTACTTGTCCGCCTGCTCCGGGATCTTGACCCGCTCGAGCAGCTCCATGGCGTGCGCCTCGGCAGCAGCCTTCGGCTTCTTGCGCACCTGGCGCGGGCCGAGGGTGATGTTGTCGAGGATCGTCATGTGCGGGAACAGGTTGAACGACTGGAACACCATGCCGCACTCGCGACGGATCTCCTGGATGTTGCGGATGTCGTCCGACAGCTCGACGCCGTCGACGATGATCCGTCCGTTGGTGTGCTCCTCGAGGTGGTTGACGCACCGGATCATCGTGGACTTGCCCGAGCCGGACGGGCCGATGACCACGACCACCTCACGCTTGCCGACGACGAGGTTGATGTTCTTCAGCGCCTGGAAGTCGCCGTAGAACTTGTCCACCTCGGACAGCGTGATGATCGCCTCGCCGGTACCGCCGGCTTCGAGGGCTGCGGACTTGAGGTCTTCGAGATTGTTCATCGGGTACCAACTCCCAGCTTGGTCTCGAGTCGCTGCGAGGCGCGCGACATCGAGAAGGTCATGATCCAGAACATGAAGGCGACGAAGGCGTAGACCTCCGGCGCGTAGCCCTGGTTGCGGAACTGAGCGTTCTGCAGCAACGGTGCGCTGATGCCGAGCAGCTCGCGCTGCCCGATGATGATCAGCAGGGTCGTGTCCTTGAGCAGCGCGATGAACTGACCGACGAGCGCCGGGATCGAGTTGCGCAGCGCCTGCGGCAGGATGATGCGGCGGCTGATGGTCAGCGGGGACAGGCCCATCGCCTGCCCGGCCTCCATCTGGCCGGTCGGCACGGACTGGAGTCCACCACGGACGATCTCGGCCACGTAGGCCGCCGAGAACAGCGTGATCATGAAGATCGAGCGGATCACGCTCGGCAGCGGGTTGGAGTCCGGCGGCAGGAAGAACCCGAGCGCGAACTCACCCATGAACAGCAGCGAGATCAGCGGCACGCCGCGGATCAGCTCGATGTAGACCACCGCGACCGGTCGCAGCAGCCCGAAGGTCGAGCGGCGCAGCAGCGCGAACACGATCCCGATCGGGAAGCACAGCACGATCGAGATGAACGCAGCGTTGATGGTGAGCATGAGCCCACCGAACGAGTCGACGTTGCTCGGCTCGAAGCCGGTCTCGAGCAGGAAGATCAGAACGGCGAGCACGACGAGGATCTTGGTCTTGTGGACCATGACCTTCTCGGGCAGCAGGCCGACGCCCTTGAAGCCGACGAAGAACGCCAGCGGGATCAGCGCCATGAGCAGCTTCGGCGTGAAGGTGTCAGTGAGCGTCATCAGCACGACCGCGCCGAGCAGCGCCGGTCCGATGATCGAGGCGCGGGTGCGGCCCGGCATCGGGTCGACCTCCTCGCCCTTCTCGGGGCCGGTCGCGAAGCCGAGGGTCATCGCGGTGAGGTAGATCGCGGCCCACAGCATCGGGAAGCCGATGCCGGTCCGGCCGAACTCGGAGCCGACCATGAACGCGGTGAGGTTCTGGTCGATCACGAGCCACGAGTTGGCGAGCGAGCCGTCGCCGGTCAGCTTCATGTTGTCGAAGATGAACGTGTAGGCACGGGTGCCGATGTAGACGAAGATGCCCGCGAAGAGCAGCGTGACGATCGTGTTCTTGGCGTCCTTGAAGAGACCCTCACGGAGCTCCTGCGCGAGAGCAGAGGTCGCGCCCTGCTTGGGCGCAGCCTGCTCGTCGGGGACGACGGGCTCCTCGGGGTACTGGACGCTGGGTGGAAGCTGACTCATCAGCGGGTCTCCAGGCTCAGGCGGCGGTTGAAGAAGTTGGCGACGAACGAGATGCTGAGGCTGAACACCAGATACAGCCCCATCAGCACGATGACGGCCTGCACGGCGGGTGCCGCGTTGTTGGCCTCACGGCTGAAGATGGCGGCGATCTCGACGTAGCTGACCGCGACGGCCAGGGACGAGTTCTTGGTGATGTTCAGGTACTGGTTCGCCAGCGGCGGGATCATGATCCGGAACGCCTGCGGCAGGATGATGAAGCGGTAGCGCTGGAAGGTCGTCAGCGCGATCGCGCTGGCGGCCTCGCTCTGGCCCTTGTGGATGGCGAGGATCGCGCCGCGGACGACCTCTGCGACGTGTGACGCCGTGTACAGCGTCAGCGCCAGCGTGAGGGCGAAGTACGGGACCTGGACGGTCATGCCGCCCACGATGTTCCTGGCGTTGGCGCCGACCTCGGAGCCTTCGAGCAGCAGCGCCTCGCCGGAGACGAAGTGCGCCACGACGATCCACAGCAGGTACGCGAGGGTGCCGTACAGGCCGCCGCGCGAGTGCTCGCCGGTCTTCTCGTTGACCGAGCGCCGCCATCGCAGCACGAGCCACACGACCCCGAAGCCTGCCAGCAGCATGAGCCCGAAGGTCATGCGCGAGGCGTCCGGGTTCAGCCACGGGATGCCGATGCCGCGGTTGGAGATGACGAAGCCGCCACCAGTGGGTGCGTCATCGATCCGCGGCAGCACGGAGAGGGAGATGGCGAAGTACGCCAGGAAGATCCACACCAGCGCTGGGATGTTGCGGAACGCCTCGACGTAGAGCGTGCCGAACGAGCGGACCGCGAGGTTGTCCGACAGGCGGGCGATGCCGATCAGGATTCCGAGCAGCGTGCAGGCCGGGATACCGAACAGGATGACGCGCACCGTGTTCATGAAGCCGGCGATGAACGCACCACCGTTGGTCAGGTCAGCGGCGTCGTCGATGCCCGGGATGGCGGACCCGAACTTGCCGTCGAGGAACGCGAAGCCGGTCGGCAGACCCTTGGACTCCAGGTTCGTGATGACGTTCGAGTAGAGGTAGTACAGGAAGCCCAGCACCACGCCGAGGACGATCAGCTGGCCGACCCACCGCAGGACGCGCACGTCGCGGTACAGGGGAGGCTTCTGCTCGGTGCGCAGCTCCGGGATTGGGGCGGTGACGGACACGGTCACTCTCCTTGGCCTGCGCAGGGGGCGTGCGCATGGCCCGTCATTGGTTCAGGGACGGGTTCAGACGGACGCGGGTCCGAGGCGACGAACGCCTCGGACCCGCACCCTAGGGATTCGCGACCGGCCGCGGGGTCAATACCCGCGACCGATCAGCGTGATCAGCGGAACGGCGGGGCGTAGTGCAGGCCGCCCTCGGTCCAGAGCTGGTTGACACCCTCGTCGAGACCGATCGGAACGATGTTCCGGTCGAAGATCTCCTGGTAGTTACCGATCGCGGAGATGACGCGAACGGCCCACTCCTCGTCGGGGAAGCCAAGGCCGGTACCGGTCGTCTGACCGTCCTCCTGGCCGAGCAGACGCGCGATGTCGGCGTTCGCCGCGGCGTCGAAGCCGTCGACGTTCTCCGACGTGATGCCGAACTCCTCAGCCTGGAAGGTCGCGAAGACCACCCAGTTGACGAGGTCGAACCAGTCGTCGTCGCCCTCACGGACCGCCGGGCCGAGCGGCTCCTTGGACATGACGTCCGGGAGGATCTTCACGTCGCCACCGGTGTAGGTCGAGGCGAAGGACGCCAGACCCGAACGGTCGGTGGTGTACGCGTCGCAGGTGCCAGCCGAGAAGTTCTCGGTGACAGCGGCCTCGTCGACGACGTTGACCGGCGAGTACGAGATGCCGAGCTTGTCGAAGTAGGTCTCGAGGTTCAGCTCGGTGGTGGTACCGGTCTGGACGCAGACGTTGTAGCCGTCCATGTCCGCGATCTCGGTGGCGGCGTCGTCGCCGGCGACGAGCATGCCCTGACCGTCGTAGTAGGTCGTGGTGGTCCACTGGAGGCCGAGCTCGCCGTCACGGGACGCGGTCCACGTGCCGTTGCGGATGAGCACGTCAACCTCGCCCGACTGGAGCGCGGTGAAGCGCGTCTCAGCGGTGAGCTCGACGTACGTGACGTTGTCCGGGTTGCCGAGGACGGCCGCGGCGACGCCACGGCAGTAGTCAGCGTCGATGCCGGAGTAGTTACCGGAGCCGTCGTTGAGCGAGAATCCAGCCAGCTGGCCGGACACGCCGCAGATCAGCGATCCGCGAGCGATGACCTGCTCGGCGGTGGAGCCGGCGGCGTCGGGCGTGGTGCCGGCGTCGGGCTCGGAGGTCTCGCCGTCAACGGGCGTGTCAGTGTCGTCTGCATCGGAGGTGCAAGCGGTCGCGATGAGCCCGAAGGCCATAACGGCGGCTGCAGTCCTCCACGTCTTGGAGATACGCAAAGCGTGTCCCTCTCTGTGGTGGTGGTGTGATGTCCGGCCTGCGCAGAGTGCGCGGGCCAGCGGTCGGTCGACCTACTACGACTCTAGGAGGATGGCTTCCTCCACGTCGTGGCATGGCGGACCAAAGATGCGCTCACCGCGCGCAGAAGGCGCTGTGGGCGCAAGGCTCCCCGGTGGTCGATCGCCGTGCGGAGCAGTTGGTACCAGTCCACTCGCCCCGGGTGGACCTGCCGTGCGGCCACCGTGCGTGGCGCCGCATGGGCGGTTCGTACATAGGAGTTCCGGCATCGGGTGTCGATGGCCGGCGCGAGCGCGGCTGCCTCCAGGGGCTAGGCGGCGTGACTCCGCCGGATTGCCCGCCAACGGCCGGGTGGACGCAGGTTGGCTCAAGGTCCTGGCCCGTTCCGTGCGATCGGGGCGCGCTGCGCACGCCCGCACGGGGAATTCTCAGATAAGCCCATGTCACGTCGGCTCTGTCTGCTTCTGTCCGCCTGCTTGACGCGGCTGCCTGACGCTGCGTCGCAGTACCGGAGACGTAGCTCATGAACCGTCGCATCATCACGCTGCTTGCCGTCGTCGCCATGCTGGCGACGCTGCTCGCGGTCCCCGCCTCGGCCGTCCAGGTCGGGGTCACCCTGAGCGGGACCGTGTTCAACGGCGAGGACGGCGTCACCGTCCTCGAGGACATCGAGGTCCGGGTCCGGGACTACGACACCGGGTACGACGCGTCGACGTTCACCGACGGAGTCGGCGCCTACGAGCTCGCGGGCGTACCCGCGGACAGCTGGGTCGAG
>JBFGFG010000075.1:0-9755 GCA_041579655.1 Nitriliruptoraceae bacterium | reverse complement strand
TGCGGTGCGGACTGGCTCAGTCGGTCACGGCCAGCGAGCAGAACCACTTCTCCATCGTCGCGACGTCGCCGACGAGGCCGAGGTTCGCGGCCCAGGAGGCGACGCGCTCGTCCTCGGACGGCTTCTCGCCGCCGCGGTCGAAGCGCAGGATGTCGATGCCGCGGGCGTAGTCCACCGAGTACACGATCTCGTCGGTGATCCAGTACGCGGCGCCGGCCTGCGTGGCGACCGGCTGGAAGAAGCCGACCTCCTCGATCTTGCCGGTGTCGAGACCGATGTCGAAGAAGCGCACGCCGTGCTCGTACCAGGACGCGGTCACGAAGTTCTCGTCGACCGAGAACCAGTGGCCGGAGCAGCCGAGGCCGTTGGCGCGCGGGTTGCCGTCGAGCCAGGTGCCCGAGACCGGGCGGAACACGTCGAGCTGGACCGGCGCGCGGCCCTTGTCGAAGTCACGCATGTCCCAGGTCGACACGCCGCCGGCCATGTTGCAGGTCGGGTTGAGGTTGGTCTCGGAGTTGCCGATCAGCAGCTCACCCTCGCGCAGCGAGCCGGCGGGCAGCGTCATCGTCGGCGTCGGTGCGCCGGAGGTGAGCTTGTCCTCGTACGCGTCCGCCGGCTTGCTGGCGTCACGCGCGACCCAGCTCTCGGCGCTCGGTCGGTAGTTGTTGTGCTGGAGCTTGTTGTCGGCGTTGGGGTTCTTCTGACCGACCGCGAGCACCTCGGGGTTGGCCGGGCCGTACGCGACACCGTTCTTGGTGTGCGGGCGGGGGTCGAGCACCAGGCGCGGGGTCGAGTCCGTGGTCAGCAGACCGGCGGCGTCGAGGTTGCTGGCGTGGCGGCCACCGGCGGTCTTCGCCGTTCCGTTCTCGGTGTACTCGTTGTAGTTGCGCCCAGCGACGCGGGTGATGATGCCCTGGTCAGCCTTGCGGGCGTCGTAGATGCCGGCGGTCGAGGAGCCGTAGATCCAGTTGCACTCGAAGTCGGCGCACTCGGAGGTGTGGTTGGACTCCTTGATGGTCGCCGTCACCTTCGGGGCCGTCGGGTCCGAGACGTCCACCACGTGGATGCCGGTGTTGCGCGGGGCCACGGGCACCAGGATCGAGCCGTCGGCCGAGATGACCGCGCGGGTGCCGTCGGTCGAGATCGACAGGTCCTCGTTCTGCGCGTGCTCGAAGGCGAGGAAGCCGATCAGCGTCGGCATCGTTGGGTCGGTGAGGTCGTACACCGACATGCCCTTGAGGCCGGTCGCGTAGAACAGACGCTGACCGGTGACGCCGTGCTCCTCGACGACGGCACCGCCGACGCCGGGCGAGTCGATCGGCAGCGTCCCGAGGTACTCGACGTTCGGCGAGGTGATGACCTCGGCCGCGAGCTGGACGACGGGCGAGTCGAGCGGGTTGGACCCGGTGGGCAGCGGGGCGAAGGCGGCGGCCATCGCGGCTGCCGAGGCGATCGCGAGTGTCGAGGATCGGCGCATGGGCGTCTCTCTCCGCGCACGGCTGCGCGGGTCGGTTGGTGTTCACCCAGAGAGATTCGGCGTCCGCGCACGGACTCCTCCCACCGACGCCACGCGCGGGGCCGGCTATCGCCAACCTTGCGCCCCGCGCGCGGCGGTGTGCGGTGGGCGATGGTCAACCCGCGCCGAAGCGCACCGTCACCTCGCGCTCGACCTCGCCGCGGACCAGCGTGAGCGTCAGCTCGTCGGGTGCGTCCGCGAGCACGGCGTGCAGCTCGTCGGGCGACCCGACGTCGGTGCCGGCCGCCGCGACGATCAGGTCGCCGCGCTCGACGCCGGCCGCAGCGGCGGGGCCGTCCGCGTCGACGTCACGCACCAGCACGCCGGAGCGTGCGGGCAGCCCGACGGCGCTGCGCAGCTTGGCCGCCACGTGCGGCGGGGCGACGGCGACGCCGAGGTGGCGACGTACCGGTGCCTCCCCGCGGCCGAGGGCGTCGGCCCGGGCGCGCAGGCGCTCGCTGACGGGCATCGCGATGTAGAACGGCTCGGTGCGGTGGGTGTTGATCCCCAGCAACCGGCCCTCGGGATCGAGGATCGGCGAGCCGGAGGAGCCGCGGGCGAGCGGCGCGGTGTGCTCGATGCCGTCCTCGATCGGGCGGCCGCCCGGGCCGCGGAACCTGCGGCCGACGGCCGAGACGGTGCCGAAGGTGGCGCGCACGCTCCCGCGCGACGGCGTGACGGTGATCACGGGGCTGCCGAGCGCGGGCGCGTCGTCGGCCCAGGCCAGCGCCGGTCGCTCGCCCGTGTCGAGCTGCAGCACGGCGAGGTCGCCGTCGTGGTCGCGGGCGGCGACGGTGGCGGTGACGGTCTCGCCGTCGGCGAACGCGACGCTCACCTCGCCGCCGGGCGGGACGCCGTGGGCGTTGGTGAGCACGCGGCCCTCCTCGATGATCACGCCGACCGTGCGAGGGCCGCCGCGGTGGGTGCCGCCGTGGATGCGCACGACGCTCGCAGCGGTGCGCTCGGCGACGGCTGCGATGGTGGTCTGGAGCTCGGCGAGCATGTCGCCTCCTGTGGTCTGCATGGGCGGTCGGTTCCGCCTCACCATCACGATACGATAGCGACTATCGAAATGATAGGGACATGCGGTGCAGCGACGCAGATCACCTGCAGCCACGGCCCGTAGCCTGCGCGGCATGGACGCTGACGAGGAACGCAACGCGCTGGACCGGGCCGCAGGCCTGGTCGGCGACCGCTGGACGCTGCTGCTGGTCCACGCGTTGCTCGGCGGTGAGGGGCGCTTCTCGGAGCTCGAGCAGCGCGTGCCCGGCATCACGCCCAACGCCGTTTCGTCGCGGTTGCGCCGGCTGGAGGACGACGGGCTCGTCGTGGCCTCGCCGTACCAGCACCGGCCGGTCCGACACGCCTACGCGCTGACGGACCGCGGCCGGGAGCTCGCCGGCGTGCTGCGACTGCTCGCGGCGTGGGAGGGCGCGGCCGACGCGGCGCCGGTGCACGCGGTGTGCGGCACCACGCTCGAGGTCGTGCACTGGTGCCCGACGTGCGATCAGCCCGCCGACCCACTGGGGGCCGACGGGCTGATCGAGCTCTGAACGACAGGGTCCAGACGGGGCTCAGCAGGTGACGTACGGCGACCCACCGAAGCTGTTGAACTCGCCGAACGAGCCCGACAGCAGGTTCGTGTCCCAGACCAGGTAGCGCGACTCGATGATCGAGGTCATGAACTCGCAGGTGCCGGTGGGCTTGGCGGTCTCGGTGCCGTCCGCGAGGTACGCGCTGGCGTTGGCGACGACCTCGTGCTCGGGCAGCGCGCTGACGACGCCCCAACCGATCTGCGGGGCCGGTGCGACCGGGTTGACCGGCGCCGAGATGTCGAACACGTTGTCGATGTTCGCGGTGAACGCCGGCGTGAACGCGCCCAGCTCCATCGCGCGGCGCAGGTCCCAGGTCGTGATCGGGGCGTCGCCCGCGACCATCACCATCTCGCCGTCCTGCTCGACGATGCCGCCGAGGTGACCCGCGTCGCGACGGGCGTCGAGCAGCACCTTGGAGGCCACGCCCGCGGTGAGCGGGGTCGCGAACGACGTGCCGCCGACCGACTGGGTGCCGGTGGTGCACATGTCGCAGTACGGCAGCTCCTGGGTGAAGTCAGCGACGACGTCGGGGAAGGTGCCGCTCAGCACCTGCTTGCCGTCCGAGGAGCCCTCCTCGAAGCCGGCGACGCCGAGCACCCACCACGGGCCGCCGGTGCCGTCCATCGGCGCGAGGCTGGGGTCGTTGGTGGTCGCGCCGGTGTGCATCTTGCCGCGCTGCACGACGCCCTCGTAGGACTCGTCCAGCGGCAGCGGCGCCGCGGTGGGGAAGCCGTACGAGGTGGTGACGATGTCGACGGCCGGGTGCCCGAAGGCGACCGCCTCGTTGGAGGTGCCCTCGACGAACAGGATCACGGCCTCGGGGTTGCCGACCACGACCGAGCCGGTCACGCCGGTGCCGTGGGTGTCGCCGCTGTCGTCCGGCAGGAACGGACGTGCACCGTTCGGGGCCGGGCGGCCGGATGTTCCGTCGTCGGCCATCGCGATGATGTTGGTGCCACGGAACCAGTACGGCGTCAGCTGCTCGATGTCGTCGTACACGCCGTCGCCGAGGTCAGCGAGGTAGCTGGGGCCCATGTCGATGATGTGCTCGGCGTCGATGCCGAACTCGGCCAGCACCGACGGCGTCACGGAGCTCTCGTCCACGGCGAAGAACTCGTGGTACGGGTTGATCCCCGAGTCGACCGGCGCGACGACCACGCGCGGGACCTCGGCCACCGCGGGGTCGTCGAGGGAGGCGGTGCTCAGCATGGGCGCGGCGGCGATCGCCGCGAGCGCGGTGGCGCCGGCTGCGATGGCAGCGGCGATGCGGGAGGGTGCGTGCACGTGGGGGTCCTGAGGCAGGGGGACAGCTGGGAGGGGCTCCATCTGTGCCAACGAGCGGCCACCGAGGCAGTGACGGTCCGTTCGGGCCGCGTCCCTGCACGCGCGGTCACGGAGTGGTCGAGCCGGGCGCGCGGCTACCGTCCGTGGGCATGACCACCTCACCTGACTCCTCGCCGCGCCACATCCTCGTCGCCGTCGCGTGGCCGTACGCCAACGGCCTGTCGCACCTCGGCCACATCGCCGGCGCGTACCTGCCGCCCGACATCTTCGCGCGCTACCACCGGCTCGCCGGCAACGACGTGCTGATGGTGTCCGGCACCGACGCGCACGGCACGCCGATCATGGTGCAGGCCGAGGCCGAGGGCATCTCGCCACGGGAGCTCGTCGAGCGCTACCAGCCCGGCTACGAGGAGCAGTGGGAGCGGCTCGGCATCAGCTTCGACCGCTTCACCTCCACGATGACCGAGAACCACCACGCGGTCACGCAGGACGTGTTCCGCAAGCTGCACGCGCTGGGCTTCATCGGCTCGAAGGTCAGCGAGCAGATGTACGACCCGATCGCCGAGCGCTTCCTGCCCGACCGCTACGTCGAGGGCACCTGCCCCCACTGCGGCGACACCGGCGCGCGCGGTGACCAGTGCGACAGCTGCGGCCGCACGCTGGACCCGACGGACCTCATCGACCCTCGCTCGAAGCTCTCCGACGGCACGCCCGAGCCGCGCGAGACCGAGCACTGGTTCATCCTGCTGCCGAAGATGGCCGACGAGCTCGCCGCGTGGCTCGCGACCCGCGAGGGCTGGCGTCCGCACGTCATCGCGTGGGCGCGCAGCTTCGTGGAGGGCGGCCTGCTCGACCGCGCCATCACCCGCGACCTCGACTGGGGTGTCCCGATCCCGCCGGAGTTCGACACCATCGGTGAGGGCAAGCGGATCTACGTCTGGTTCGACGCGGTCATCGGCTACCTCTCGGCGTCGATCGAGTGGGCGAAGGACCAGGACGACCCCGACGCGTGGAAGGCGTGGTGGCACGACCCGGACGCCGAGTCGTACTACTTCATCGGCAAGGACAACGTCCCGTTCCACGCGGTGTTCTGGCCGAGCTACCTCATCGGCATGAACGCCGACCCGGACGCCGAGCAGTTCAACCTGCCCACCGACGTCCCGGCCAACCAGTACGTGACCTTCAAGGGCGCCAAGGCGTCCAAGTCGCGCGGCATCGGCACGCCGGTGCTGGAGTACCTCGACACCTTCAGCGCCGACCAGCTGCGCTACGCCCTGGCCGCCAACCTCCCGGAGCAGAACGACACCGACATCTCCGAGGAGGAGCTGGTGCGGCGCTGCAACGAGGAGCTCGGCAACGCCTGGGGCAACCTCGTCAACCGCGTGCTGAAGATGGTGCGCAAGCAGTTCGACGAGGTCGTGCCGACGCCGGGCGAGCTGCAGCCGCAGGACACCGCGCTGCTGGCGCGCTGCGACGAGCTGCTCGCCGAGGAGGCGACGCACATCGAGGCGGTCCAGCTGCGCGCCGGGCTGCGTGACGCGCTGGCGCTGGCGCAGGAGGCCAACGCCTACCTCAACGACCAGGAGCCGTGGAAGGTCGTCAAGGTCGACCGCGAGCGCGCCGCCACCATCCAGTGGACGGTGCTGCAGGCGATCGACGCGGCGAAGGTCGCGTTCGCGCCGTACACGCCGTTCTCGTCCGAGACGATCCACGCGTGGCTGGGTCACGAGGGCTCGCTGGCCGACGCCGGCTGGGCGCGCCAGGAGGTCGTCGCCGGCCGCGCGCTCGGCGAGCCGCACGTGCTGTTCCCGCGCATCGAGCTGCCTGAGCCGGACGAGGTCGCGTGAGCGACACCCCGCGTCGCAGCCTCCCGGGCTGGCTGGTCACGACCGGCTGGGCGACGCTGGGCGTCTCGGCGCTCGGGCTGCCGATCGCGCTGGGCGTGATCATGCTCGACACGGTGTGGAGCGGCGACTCGGTGCTCGCGCGCCGGGTGCTGATCGGCGTGCTGGTGGTGCTGGCGAACGGGCTGGTGATCGCGCTGGAGCGCGGGCTGGTGTGGATGGCCGGCGAGGTGGGACCGCTGGCTGCGGCCGGTGCAGCAGCGGGCGTGGTGGTGCTGGTGCTGCTCGGGGTGTTCGTGCCGGGCGTGGGCATCGTGCTGGTGTCCGTGGGTCTGCTCGTGGGCTTCCCCGCTCTGCTGGCCGGCTGCGGCCTGCTCGCGTGGTGGCGCTGGAAGAACGGTCCCCGTCCGGACGCGCGCGCCGCGACGCCGGTGGCCGAGGTCCGCGCCGCCGCCGAGGCCCGTCGCGCGGCGGTCCGAGCGCGGCACGACCTCACCCGTGAGGCGGTCGCCAGCGGGATGATCGGCCCCGGCTACACCAAGGGTCGCTGAGCCGGTCGCGGCTCCTCGTGGCTGTGGACAGCGGTCGCGCGGTGTGGCAGGCTGACTCCTACGACGGTTGTAGTAGGGCGGCGGTCGGGTGTCCTTGGGAGGGACCGTGCGCGAGCTGCTGGTCAGGACCGGGGCCGGCCTGCTGCTGGCGCTCGCGGTGCTCGGCGCGAGCGGGTTCTCGTGCGAGGGGCCGGTGCCGTACGGGCCGGTCGGGTTCGTGGAGGACGACGGGCGGCTCGGCGTTGTGGTCGCGACCGGCCGGTACGCGGCGCCGGACCACGGTGAGGCCTACGACCTCGAAGCGGTCCGCGTGCGCTGGCGTGCGGCCGACGGGAGCCTCACCACGCCCGAGAGGGTGACGGCGCTGCCCGACGGCTGGCCGTCCCACGAGGCGTGCATCGACGCCGGCTGCGTGGATGTCGACACCCACTGGCTCGGGTTCGCGACGACCGGGTCGCTGCCGCCGGCGCCGCTCGGGGATGACGTGGACCGCACGCGGCTGGTGTGGCGAGGTCGCAGCACCTGCGGCGGCCACGACGTGCAGGCCTACGCGGCCGCGGTGGACCCGCTGACCGGCGAGGTCGTCGTGGCGATGGGTGACGAGGGGCTGGCCGCCTCCGACGGTGGGCCGTGGCGGCGGCTGGCCGTGGGCGACGCCCGTCCGCACCCGCTGACGCTCGCGGACGGACCGGCGGTGCTGCGCAACCTCGCCCCCGACGGGGTGCCCGTCTCGCTGGCCGCCGTCGCCGCGGCGTGGGTGCTGGTGCTGCTGGCGCACCGCGGCGTGCCAGGAGGGACGGCGCGCCCGCTGGTGATGCGGCTCGGGATCGGCCTCGCGGCCGTCGTCGGGTTGACCGTGCTCACGGGCGGTTACGCGGTGATCGCGCTGATGTTCCTCCTCGACGGGGCGGGCGGCATCGGCGGTCTCCTGGTGGCGACCGTGCTGCTCGTGCCCGCGATCTCCGTGGGTCGCGGGCTTCCCGCAGGAAGCCGCCGGGCGCTCGTACGGGCCACCGGGACCGGCCTGCTGAGCGGCCTGGCGCTCGTGGCGGTGTGGCTCGTCGGGGCGCCGCTGCCGTGGGCGCTCGTCGGGCCGTTGGCGCCGGTGCTCGCGTTCGGCGTGACGCTCGCCCTCGGAGCACGGGCCGCGTTCGAGGCTCGACCCGCGTCGCGCGAGCTGTCACAGGTCCCCGCAGCCCCGCGTGGCGATGTGTGACAGCTGCGACGTCATGACAGCAGGGATGTCGTGAGCAGGGATGTGGGCCGACCGCGTCGAAACCACCCGAGGTAGAGACCAACTCGGAGCCACCTGTGCGTACTGACCGTCCGTTCCGCCTCCTCGCGGCTGCCAGCCTCGTCGCCGGGATGGTGGCGATGCCCACCGCCGCGCTCGCGCACCCGCAGGGCCTCACACCGTTCGACTACGTGCCGCGCGACGTCAGCGACGTGCCGGTGATCACGGACGTGGACGACCTCGGCGTGGACATCGTGCGCCAGACCGACAACGTCGAGTTCGTCGCACACGTCCCGGTGGCGCCGACCTCTGACATGCAGTTCCAGCGCCGCGAGGGCCGGCAGATGCTCAAGGGCGAGCTGATCGACGACACCCGCGACATCCTCGTGATGGGTGGCACCCAGCGCCCGGGCATGGCGACCTTCGACGTGACCGACCCCGAGAACCCGGAGCTGCTGGCCACCGTCAGCTGCGGCGGGTTCCACTCCGACGTCGCGGTGTACGAGAACTACGCCATCCAGGCCTGGGACGGCACGACGCGTCCGTGCGAGGCCGGCGACCCGGCGAACCGCAACGGCGTCGAGAACGCGCTGAACAGCGGCTCGGACGGGATCCGCATCTACGACATCACCGACCCGGCGGACCCAGTGATGGTGGCCCGGTACGGCACCCGTGACGGCATCCCGAAGGGCGTGCACAACATCACGGTGAACGGCGACGCCGGCCTGGTCTACCTCGACATGGCCGAGCTCGACCCGGTGAACCCCAAGTGGGGCTACATCGACCTCACGGACCCTGCGCTGCCGGTGACGATGATGGACATCCGCGACATCTCGCCGACGGCGGGTGACGGCTGCCACGACGGCGGGATCGCACCGGAGCGCGAGCTGTTCGCGTGCCCGGGCATCACCGCCTCGTACATCTGGGACATCTCCGACCCGCGCATGCCGGTCGAGGTGGCCCACATCCCGAACCCGGCGATCTCGATCCACCACGGCGCTCGCTGGACCCCGGACGAGCAGACGCTCGTGCTCGGCGACGAGCTCGCCGGCGCGGCCGCGGCCACGCCGTGCTCGGGCGGGTCCAACACGCTGACCCCCACCGGCGCCGCGTGGTTCTACAACGCCTCCATCGCCGAGGCGCCGGTGCTGTCCGGCGTGTTCTCGACGCCGGACACCGACGGCGACTACTGCACCACCCACTTCTACGGGTTCCAGCGCAACACCACGCTGATGCCGATGGGCATGTACGACGCCGGCATCGAGGTCGTGGACTACGCGGCCGTCGCCGACGGCCTGCCGGGCGTCCCGACGCAGCACGCGGTGTTCGAGCCCGACGAGGCCGGCTTCTTCTCGGCCTACGCGTGGCACGGCTACGTGTACGGCTCGTCGTTCGAGTACGGCGCCAGCGGCAAGAACCTCGAGGCCGACGGTCGCGGGCTGTGGATCATCAAGGTCGACGGCATCGAGGACGAGGAGCCGGTCGCGACCGACGAGGGGTCGGTCTGGGGCCGCTGGACCCCCGCCACCTCGGGCGTGCACGTGACCATGGCGGCCCGCATCGGCCTCGCCCCGGCGGAGGCGCACACCAACGCCCCGCTGTACGCGTTGGCAGGTGCGCTCGTCCTGCTGAGTGCCGGTGCCGTGCGGCGCCGTCGCGCCGTGGAGGCCTGAACCGCCACCGACCGGTCACGCCGCTGGGCGCTGCTGCGGGAGGCAGCGTCACCCCCGC
>JBFGFG010000074.1:0-9794 GCA_041579655.1 Nitriliruptoraceae bacterium | reverse complement strand
TCGAGGCGCTCGACGCGCTCGACGGCGGCCGCTCGGTGCTCGTGGCGGCACCCACGGGCGCCGGCAAGACGGTCGTGGGGGAGTACGCCTGCCACCGCGCCATCGGGACGCCGGGCAAGCGGTGCTTCTACACCACGCCGATCAAGGCGCTCAGCAACCAGAAGCTGCGTGACCTGCAGGAGCGCTACGGCGAGGCTAGCGTCGGCCTGCTCACCGGTGACCGCACCGTCAACGGCGACGCCCCGATCGTGGTGATGACCACCGAGGTGCTGCGCAACATGATCTACGAGGGGCGCGACCTCTCCCAGCTGCACGCCGTGGTGCTCGACGAGGTGCACTACCTCGCCGACCGCTCGCGCGGCGCCGTGTGGGAGGAGGTCATCGTCCAGCTCCCGCCCCACGTGGCCGTCGTCTCGCTCTCCGCGACCGTGAGCAACGCCGAGGAGTTCGGCGCGTGGCTCGACGACGTGCGCGGTGGCTGCGAGATCATCGTCAGCGAGCACCGGCCGGTGCCGCTGCGTCACCACTACTACGTCAACGACCGCGTCTACCCGACGTTCGCGACCTCCAAGCAGGGCTTCCAGGACGAGGACCGCCGCGAGGCCGCGGCGCAGGCGCGCGGCGGCGTGCCCAACCCCGAGGTGGTGGGGCTCGAACGGCGCTCGCGCTCGACCACGCGCGTGAGCAACAAGGGCCGCCACATCAAGGGCAACCGCCTGCGCTGGCCGGACCGCCCGAGCGTCGCCGCAGAGCTGCGTGACCGTGGCTGGCTGCCGGCGATCGTGTTCGTCTTCTCGCGCGCCGGCTGCGACAAGGCCGTCGACGAGATGGTGCGCGCCGGCGCCCGCCTCACCTCCCCGGAGGAGGAGGCCGAGATCAAGCTGATCTGCGACACGCTGATGGCGGACATCCCCTCCAGCGACCTCGCCGTGCTGCGCTACGACCGCTTCCTGCACGCGCTGCGCGACGGCATCGCCGCGCACCACGCCGGCATGGTCCCCGCGTTCAAGGAGGCCGTCGAGGTCTGCTTCCAGCGTGGCCTGCTCAAGCTCGTGTACGCCACCGAGACGCTGGCGCTCGGCATCAACATGCCGGCCCGCACCGTGGTCATCGAGCGCCTCGAGAAGTGGAACGGCGAGGGGCACGTCATGCTCACGCCGGGCCAGTACACCCAGCTGACCGGTCGCGCCGGTCGCCGTGGTCTGGACACCACCGGCACCGCGATCGTGCTGCACCAGCGCGACATCCCGTTCCGCGCCGTGGCCGGTCTGGTGGGCACCCGCACGTTCCCACTGGAGTCGTCGTTCACGCCGTCGTACAACATGGCCGTGAACCTGCTGCGCCGGCACACGCTGCCCGAGGCGCGCGACCTCATCGAGCAGTCCTTCGCCCAGTTCCAGGCGGACCGCTCGGCGTCGTCGCTGCACAGCTCGCTCGCCGAGGCCGAGGCCGGGCTCGACGGCTACTCGGGGCAGCTGCGCTGCCACCTCGGCGACTGGTCGCAGTACTGGGAGCTGCGCCACCAGCTGACCGCGCTCGAGAAGCAGGAGTCCAAGGAGCGCCGACGCCGGGTCAAGACCGACGTCGAGGAGGGGCTGCGCTCGCTGCGCCCCGGCGACGTCGTGCACGTGCCCGGGCTCGGCAAGCACGGCCTCGCCGCCGTGGTCGGGATGTCGGAGACCCGCGCCGGCGCGCCGCTGGCTGAGGTCGTCACCGACACCCGCACGCTGATGCGTCTGGGCACCCGCGAGGTCGAGCAGGCCCCGCAGGTCGTCGAGCGCGTGCGTCTGCCCGGTCGCGGCTCGCCCCGCACGGCCGACTACCGCAAGCAGGTCGGCATGCTGCTGCGGGCCATCGCGCCACCGGAGCCGCTCGACGACGCCGACGGTGTGCCGCTGGTGCGCAAGGGTCCGTCCGACGTGGTGGAGAGCCTGCGCGAGACGCTGCGCGAACACCCCTGCCACGGCTGCGAGGACCGCAGGGACCACGAGCGCTGGCAGCGACGGGCGGACACCCTGCACGGCGATGCCACGAAGATCCGGGGCCAGATCCAGCGCCGCACGGGTGACCTCGTGCGGACGCTCGACAAGGTGCTCGAGGTGCTCACCGAGCTCGGCTACGTCGACGACGTCCCGGCGCCCACGGCGGACGGGCTGGTGCTCGCCGGGCTGTACAGCGAGGTCGACATCCTCGTTGCTGAGGCTGTGCGTGACGGCGTGTTCGACGGCCTCAGCGGTCCCGAGCTGGCCGCCGCTGCTGCTGTGCTCGTCTACCAGCCGCGCGGTGACGACCAGCCCGACAAGGTCACGCTGCCCACTCGGGCCCTGGACGCCGTCGTCGACGACCTCGACGACATCGTCGATCGGGTGCATCACCTCGAGCGCGCCGCAGGCCTGCCCGCGACGCGCGACCTGGACCTCGGGTTCGCAGGTCCGGCCTACCGCTGGGCGGCCGGCCGCACGCTCGAGGAATCGCTCGGCGAGCTGCAGCTGACCGGCGGCGACTTCGTGCGCACGATCAAGAACCTGGCCGACCTCGTCGGTCAGCTGCGCCACGTGGGTGACGCCGAGCTGACGTCGGCTGCCGAGGAGGCGCTGGACGGGCTGCGTCGCGGGATCGTCGAGGCGTAGCCACGCGGGGATGTCGGCGAGACCGGTGCTCGCCGAGGCCTGTCCGCACGGGTCCGAGCAGTAGCGTGGGCGTCTGCCGCCACCCTCGGATCCCCCTGTGCCGACGACGCTCGATCCCACCCTGCTCGACGGGCTGCAGCTCGTCGCACCCGGTGCCCGCATCGCGACGGCTCGCAGCGAGACCTCCGACCACGCGCACGACTGGTGGCCGCGGATGCTGCTGCGACGCCGTGCGGGGGAGGAGCTGCCCGTCCCGGACGCCGTCGTCTCGCCGGCCAGCACCGACGAGGTCGCCGCGATCGTCCGCTGGGCCTACGAGCACGACGTCGCGATCGTCCCGTTCGGGGCCGGCACCGGCGTGTGCGGCGGTGCGACCCCGGTCGCCGGCGCGATCACGCTCGACCTCAAGCGGCTCAACCGCATCCTCGACGTGGACGAGGTCTCCGGCACGGTGACGCTCGAGCCCGGCGTCATCGCCCAGGTGCTCGAGGACCACGTGGCCGCCCGCGGCTGGACCGTCGGCCACTTCCCGTCCAGCATCCACTGCTCGACCGTGGGCGGGTTCCTCGCGATCCGCTCGGCCGGCCAGGCGTCCAACGTCCACGGCAAGCTCGAGGACCGCGTCGTCGGGCTCACCGTGGTGCTGGGCGACGGGCGCGTGTTCGAGCGCCGCGTCATCCCGCAGTCCTCCAGCGGGCCGGACCTGACCCGCCTGTTCCTCGGCGGCGAGGGCACCACGGGCATCATCGTCGGCGCGACGCTGCGCCTCGACCCTCGGCCCGAGACCACCGTCGACAACGGCTACCTCGTTCCGGACCTGCAGTCCGGCCTCGACGCGGTGCGCGCGATCGTCCGCACCGGCGTGATGCCGGCGATCGTCCGGCTGTACGACGAGACCGACACCGCGCTGGTGTTCGGCGGTCAGGGCATGGAGGTCCCGCAGGGCTGCCTGCTCATCACCGGCTGCGAGGGCCGCGAGGACGTCGCACGCTTCACCCACGACCTCGTGCGCGACACCGTGACCGGCATGGGGGCCACGGACCTCGGCCCCGGACCCGGGGAGCACTGGCGTGCCCACCGGCACGACGTCTCGTACCGCTTCGCGGAGTACTTCAAGCCCGGCGGCACCTTCGGGGACGCGCTGACGCTGGACACCATGGAGGTGGCCGGCACCTGGGCGGTGCTGCCGCAGCTGTACGCCCGGGTCCGCGAAGCCCTGTCCGAGCACGTCGACCTCGTGCTCGCGCACGTGAGCCACGTGTACGCCACCGGCGGCTCGATCTACTTCACCCTCGGTGCCATGAACGACGGCGACGAGGAGCAGGCCCTGCGTCGCTACGACGCCGCGTGGGCCGCAGGCCAGCAGGCGGCGCTCGACGCCGGCGGCACGTGCTCGCACCACCACGGCATCGGCCTGCTACGCGCGCCGTGGCTGGCGCAGGAGCTCGGCGAGGTCGGCATGGATCTGCTGCGGGGCATCAAGGACATCACCGACCCCTCGTGGCTGCTCAACCCGGGCAAGCTCGGCCTCGAGCGTGACGACAGGACCACGCGATGACCGACCGCATGCTGCCGCTCGCACAGGACGTCGTCGACCACGCCGTGCACGGCTCGTACTGCCCGAAGATGTGCAACCACACCTGCCCGGTGCTGCGCGCGACCGGGCGCAGCGACGCGGTGCCGTGGAGCTTCCACCGCACCGTCGCCGACCTCGCGGACGGACGTCTGACGCCCGACGAAGCGGCCGGTCGCCTCGTGGCCTGCACCGGCTGCGACGCCTGCGCGGGTGGCTGCCACGTCGAGGGCCAGGACGTCCCGGCACAGGTCCGCGCCGGACGCGCTGCCGTCCACGCCGTGGGAGCCTCGCTGCCGGCCGTGGCCGACGCGGTGGCCGCCGTCGAGCAGGGCCGCTCCCCGTACGGCGGCACCCCGGCCCGCGGCTTGCGCGCTGCAGCGCCGACGATCACCGTGCTGGCCGGGTGCCGTGACGATGAGCTGCTCGTCACCGACGCCGTCCGGCTGCTCGGTGCAGCAGGGGAGAGCGTGGCTGTCGTGGTCCCGGCGGGCTGCTGCGGCGGCGTGCTGCGCGACCTCGGCGCGGTCGACGAGGCCGACGAGGCCCGTGCCAGCGTGGCGTCCCAGCTGCCCGCCAGCGGCCGCATCGCGCTGCTTGACCCACACTGCCGGGCCGAGACCGAGGCCAGCGCCCCCGACGCGCAGGTGGTGGACCTGATCTCGGTGCTCGCGGACCACGTCGAGTCGGGCGCGCTGTCGCTGGACGGGGCACCTGAGGTGGTGCGCTGGCACGAGCCGTGCCTGCTCGTGGACGGCCCCGCCGGCAACCGCGGACCGTCCGTGCTGGCCGGTGCCGGCTCGCTCGTGGAGCTGCCCGGTGAGGTGCACCGTGGCTGCAGCGGCGGCGGCATGGGCATGGAGCTGCTGGACGAGACGGCTGCCGAGGAGGTCGCCCAGCGACGTCGCGCCCAGCTCGCCGGCCCCGGCCCGATCGTGACCGGCTGCGCCGGTGCCGCACGCCGCTTCGCCGCCTCGGGAGCGGAGGCGCACCATCTGGTGACCCTGCTCGCAGACCTGCTCGACGACGACCCGGAGTCCGTCGCATGACGATCACCTCCCCCCACGGGCCGATGCTGCTCATCGCCAACCCCCGCTCCGGCACTGGTCGCAACGCGGCCCTCACCGAGGCCCGGACCGCGCTCGAGGCCGCGGACGTGGAGCACCACGTCGAGGTCACACGCGCATCGGGCCACGCGATCGAGCTCGCCCGTGAGGCGGTCACCGAGCGCGGCATCCGCTACGTCGTGGCGGTCGGCGGCGACGGCACCGTGCACGAGGTCGTGAACGGCCTCGTCGACGCCGAGACCGGCCTGGCGCACGCGCAGGACATCGTGCTCGGGGTCATCCCGGGTGGGTCCGGCAGCGACTTCGTCAAGACCTGGGGGTTGGACATCCCGATCCCGCGGCTGGTGCGCAACCACCTCCTCACCGAGGCGACGCTGCCGCTGGACCTCGGCCGCGTGCGCTACCGCAACGCCAGCGGTGCCGAGCAGGTGCGGGTGTTCGCCAACATCGCCGAGTGCGGCTGGGGCGCGGACGTCACCCGCCGAGCGAACGCGCTGCCGCGCTTCGTCGGCCAGGCCCGCTACCTGATGGCGATCATCGCCTCGACGGCCCGGCTGAAGGCGATCGAGACCGAGGTGGTGGTGGACCACACCAGCACCACCGAGCCCGTCACCGAGGTCGTGATCGCCAACGGCCAGTTCTTCGGCTCCGGCATCAAGGTCGCGCCGCGGGCGCTGCCGGACGACGGCACCTTCAACGTGCAGACGTGGCGGGGCGGCGTGCGCGAGCTGCTGGAGAACCTGCCCAAGGCACGCGCCGGCGAGCACCTCGGATCGGCGAGCGTGCGTGAGTGGCAGTCGACCAACGTGCACGTCGAGGGTGTGCGCCCGCTGACGATGGAGGCCGACGGCGAGGTGCTGGGCGTCACCCCCGCGACCTTCGACGTGCTGCCGCAGGTGCTACGCCTGAGCGCCTGAGCGACCGACGGGGCCACGCTCCGCGTCGACGACGGTGAGGTAGTCGGCTGTCTGCGCGGCGCGGTCGATGCCGCCGAGCTCGTCGTCGAGCACGCTCGCCACGAACGCGATCGCGTCCGCGCCACCCGCACCCCGGTGGCGCAGCGAGACCCGTGTGCGCCGCTGCAACACGTCGTCGACGGTGCGAGCGAGCTCGTGCCGCACGGCCCAGCGGACCTCGCCACGCAGGTACGGCAGCCCCTCGACCAGCGGCTCGGTGCCGCCGGCCTCGCGCGTGCACGCCGCCATCACGGCCGGCGCGATGTCGCCGTGCCGGTGGTACAGCGCCGAGCACGCGATCGGGCTGACACCGAGCTTCGCCCCGATGTCGCGCACGCGGGCGTCACCGGTGCGGCGGTCGCCGCTGGCCCCCAGCGACAGGTGCACGGTGCGGCACCGGGCGTCGCCGCCGTCACCTGTCACCACCGCGTCCACGACGTCCTCGGCCATCTGGCGCCAGGTTGTCAGCTTCCCGCCGGTCACCGAGATCAGCCCCAGCGGGTCCTCCACGACCAGGTGCCGCCGGGAGATGTCAGCCGTGCTGTCGCCGTCGCCCACCAGCGGTCGCAGCCCAGCCCACGCCCCGACCACGTCGTCGAGCAGCGGGGCGTGGTGGAACGCCGCGCCCACCGCCCGCAGCAGGTAGTCGGCGTCGCCCTGGGTGACCGCCGGGGTGAGCTCCTCGCCGGGCACGTCGTTGGTCCCGACGTACACCTGACCGCCCCACGGCACGGCGAACAGGCGGCGCCCGTCGTCGTCGGCCGACGGGAACACCACGGCCTCGCTGACCGGCAGCGTGGCGCGGTCGAACACCAGGTGGGCGCCGCGCGCGGGGCTCACCTCTGGTGACCACGCGCCGGCAGGCGCCAGCCGACGTGCGTCGCCGGCCCAGACACCCGCCGCGGCGACGACCCAGCGCGCCTGCAGCGTCGCGCTTGCACCGGTGAGCTGGTCGCGCAGCTCGACGCGCTCGACACGGCCGCTCGAGCTGACGCCCAGCGAGGTCGCCTCGCAGTGGTTGATCACCAACGCACCGTGCTGCCGTGCTGCCTGGGTGATCGCCAGCGTGAGCCGGGCGTCGTCGGTGCGTGCGTCCCAGTAGCGGTAGCCACCGCCCTCGGCCCGCAGCGTCGGCGCGGCGGCGAGCACGTCCGCGTGGTCGAGCCGGCGGTGGGGCGCAACCGAGCGTCCGGTCCCCAGCGTGTCGTACGCCAGCAGCCCGGCCTTCAGCATCGCCCGGTCGACGGCGGTGGTGTCGGCGACCACGAACGGCAGCGGCCGGACCAGGTGCGGCGCGTTGCGGCGGGTGCGGTCGCGCTCGCGCACGCCCTCGGCGACCATCATCAGGTCACCGGTGGCCAGGTAGCGCAGCCCGCCGTGCACCAGCTTCGAGGACTTCGACGAGGTCCCGGACCCGATGTCTTCGCGCTCGACGAGCGCGACGCGGTAGCCGCGGGTGACCGCGTCCAGCGCCACGCCCGCGCCGGTGATGCCGCCGCCGACGACCACCAGGTCGAGCGGTCCGTCCACGGCACGGGCGAGGGAGACCTCGCGGTCGGGTAGCGCTGCGAGCGGCACGGGCACGTCCAGATCGAGGGTGGCCCAGCGTACGTCCGCGGCAGGTGCCACCGGGCCTGTCGATCAGCATCCGCTCGTTACGCTCCAGCTCTCGACCGGCACCCCGCCGGCGAGGACGGACGGGAGCCTGTCGTGGCATCCAGCGACCGCATCGCACGCGTCCAGCAGCAGCTGGCCGCGCAGGGACACGACCTGCTCGTGGTGGGTCCGTCCGCGGACCTGCGCTGGCTGATCGGCTACCACGCGCTGGCGTTGGAGCGGCTCACGCTGCTGCTGGTGCCGGCCGAGGGCGAGCCCACGCTGGTCACCCCACGCCTCGAGACGCCGCGCGCCATCGAGCAGGGCGTGGACGCTCACGCGCGGATCGTCGACTGGGGCGAGACCGACGACCCGATCGCGCTGGTGCGCGACCTCGCCGGGGACGGGCTGGGCGGTGTGGCCGTGCAGGACCGCCTGTGGTCCTCGTTCACCCTCAAGCTCCAGGCAGCGCTGGACGCCAAGCGCTGGGTGCTGGGCTCTGACGTGCTCACGCCGCTGCGCATCGTGAAGGACGACGCCGAGATCGCCGCGCTGCACGCCGTGGGGGCCGCCATCGACCGCGTCCACGCGCAGGTGCCCGGCTGGCTGCGTCCCGGACGCACCGAGCGCGAGGTCGGCCGCGACATCGCCGAGGCCATCCTCACCGAGCACGACGAGGTGAACTTCGTCATCGTCGCCTCAGGCCCCAACGGCGCCTCACCGCACCACGAGACGGGGGAGCGGGTGCTGCAGGCCGGCGACGCCGTGGTGGTGGACATCGGCGGCACGATGGACGGCTACTGCTCGGACGTGACGCGCAACTACGTGCTCGGCTCGCCGGACCCCGCCTACGCGGAGCTGCACGCGGTGCTCGAGCGCAGCCAGCAGGCGGCCATCGCCGCCGTGCGGCCCGGAGCGACCGCCGAGTCCATCGACGCCGCCGCCCGGGACCTGCTCGAGGAGGCCGGCTACGGCGAGCAGTTCCTGCACCGCACCGGTCACGGCATCGGCGTGGAGGAGCACGAGGAGCCCTGGATCGTGGGCGGCAACACGCAGCTCGTGCAGCCCGGCATGGCGTTCTCGATCGAACCCGGCATCTACGTCGAGGGCGTCCACGGCGCCCGGATCGAGGACATCGTGGTGGTGACCGAGGACGGCGTGGCCCTGTGCAACCACCAGCCGCGCACGCTGGTGGAGGTGGCGCTGTGAGCGACGCAGCCGCCGAGGTCCGGACCCGCCGGGCCCGGATCGAGGAGATCCGCCCGCTTGCCGAGGCCTACGCCCGTGAGGCCGCCGCCGAGTCCGAGGACGGCCAGCCGTACGACCCGCCGCTGCCGCAGGGCGGCATCTTCTGGATCGCCGAGGACGCCGACGGCACCAAGCTCGGCTACGCCGCCGGCACGCTGCGCCCCACGGGCTGCGTCGTGGGCCCGGTGTTCACCACCACGGCGGCCCGTCGCCGCGGCGTCGGCGAGTCGCTGATCCTCGCCGTGCAGTCGTGGGCCGAGAACACCCGTGTCCCGGTGGTCGAGATCTCGGTCGCCGCCGACAACGAGGCGGGTCAGGCCTTCCTGCACGCGCTGGGCTACCGCCCGCGTCGCATCCTGATGAACCGCATGCGCGGGGCCACCCCCGCTCCACGCCCGAACGCCTGAACGGACCCATCGTGCACACCCTCCCCGAGCTCGAGCGTGACCTGCTGACGGTCGTGCGTGGCTTCGTCGACAACGAGGTCGCCCCGGCCGCCCACGACCACGAGACCAACGAGACCTTCCCTCGCGAGACGTTCGACCAGCTCGGCAGCCTCGACCTGCTGGGTCTGGCGATGCCCGAGTCCGTCGGGGGCAGCGCGCTGCCGTACCGCACCTACCTGCTGGTGCTCGAGGAGCTTGCGCGCGGGCACGCGACGCTCGCGCTCGCGGTCAGCGTGCACACGCTGGTGATGAAGGCGATCGCGCACGCCGCCACCGAC
>JBFGFG010000073.1:0-9796 GCA_041579655.1 Nitriliruptoraceae bacterium | reverse complement strand
GCGCCGCCGCAGCAGCGCGACGGCGCCAGCTCGGACCTCGTCGAGACCACCAGCGCTCGCTGGCTGCGGCCGGCCGACGCGCTGGACGGCGGCGAGGAGGGGCGCTTCACGATCGTGTTCCCGACCCGCAAGGTGCTCGCCGAGCTCGCCGCGTTCGACGGTGTGGCGGCGCTCGAGCGCACCCTGCCGGGCCGCGAGGTCCCGCGTCTGCAGCCCACCATCGTGATGGTCGACGGGGTGCCGATGGTGCAGCTGCCGGGCCTTGATCCCGAGGTCGCCTGAGGCCGTGCTTGCTCGTGCGTGCTGTTGTTCGCACGAATTCCGCCGAAACACCCTTGGCGCGCCGTGCGCGCATGTGTAACCTCGCAACAGCCTTTGAGCGGGAGACGGAGCGGGAGCCGTCCCCAGCGGGAGGGGCTTGGGACGGCGACCTTGGGAGGGGTCGCCGTTCCGCACGTCCGGGGGTCCGTGCCCCGGACGGCGCCGTGCCGCGGCACGTACTGTGCGCCGCGTGATGCACCTGCCCCTGCTCCGTGACCACCGCGCCCGCCTCGGCGCGGTCCTCACGTCGACGCTGTTCCTGCTCGCGACCGGCGTGCTGCCGGCACTGGCCCACGGCGGCGTCGTCCCGCAGCCCGTCATCGAGCAGCTGCCTCGCGGCCTCGACGGTCTCGAGGCCGTCGGCACGGTCGCGTTCTCGCCGCGCATCCTGGTCACGAACCCGGACGCCGACCCGCTGACCGTGGTGGACGACAGCGGTCGCCCGTGGCTGCAGATCTCGGCCGACGGGGTGCTCGCCGACCTCACCGTGCGTGCGTGGTACGAGTCGCTGGACCCCACCGGTCGCGGCGTGGACCCGGCCCCGGACGCGCCCAGCGGCTGGACGAAGGTCAGCGTGCTGCCGCGCTGGGAGTGGTTCGACACCGACCTGCTGCCCCGCGCTGGCGACGACGACGACCACAGCTGGAGCATCCCCGTCGTCGTGGACGGCGCGTTCGACGAGATCAGCGGCACGCTCGAGGAGGCCGTGCTCGAGGGGCGCTGGGGCACGGACCTCGTCAGCTCGCCGGACATCGGCGCAGCCCGGTTGACCGCCGTGTCGGGTCCGGTGCCGGTGTTCGTCGTGCAGCTGCTCGACGCCGAGGAGGTCGTCGTGCTCGGCCGTGACGGCGAGCCGATGGTCCGCCTCACCGCGGCCGGCTTCGAGGCCAACCGCGCCTCGCCCACATGGATGGACCACGCCCGCCTCGACACCTCGGCCGACGTCGGTGTGATCGTCGAGGACCCGAACGCCGAGCCGGTGTGGGAGATGCGCCTCGACGGCGCGCCCACCGCGACGTGGCTCGACACCCGCGGCACCACCGGCGACGTCGTCCCCGGCAGCCGCGACGACGTGGCGCTGGAGTTCACCGTGCCGATCGTCGTGGACGGCGAGCGCTTCGACGTCGCCGCCGTCACGACCTGGGCCGGCGACCAACCGCCGGTGCTGGGGCTGCGCCTGACCTGGCCCGCGCTCATCGCGCTGTCGCTGGCGTCCGGCCTGCTCGCCGCCGCTGCGGTCCGGCTGTGGGAGCGACGCAGGACCGCGTCCGACGACGCTGCCGACGCGCTGAGCAGCCCGACGCCTGCGGCCGCCGGCCCGGCGCCGTTCGAGACCCGGTTCGCCGAGGTGCTCGGCACCACGATGGCCTACTGGGACGAGGGCGAGGGCGACCCGATCGTGCTGCTGCACGGCAACCCGACCTCCAAGCTGCTGTGGCGCGACGTCGTGCCGCACCTGACCGGGCTCGGGCGCGTTATCGTCCCGGACCTCGTCGGCATGGGCGAGTCGGCACCGCTGCCCGGCACCGGCGACGAGCGCTACCGCTTCACCGAGCACGCCCGGCACCTGTTCGCGCTGCTCGAGCAGCTGGGCGTCGAGCGCGACGTGACGCTGGTGCTGCACGACTGGGGCGGCGGCCTCGGCTTCCACTGGGCCGACACCCACCGCGACGCCGTGCGCGGCATCGCGTTCACCGAGACGATCTGCGGACCGGTCTCGCTGCAGGACTGGCCGGAGGGTGGCCGCGAGCTGTTCGCAGCGATGCGCTCCGACGCCGGCGAGCAGATCGTGCTCGAGAAGAACGTGTTCGTCGAGCGCATCCTGCCGTCCTCGGTGCTGGGGGAGATCCCCGACGAGGTGATGGCTGCGTACGCCGCGCCGTACCTCGAGCCCGGCGAGTCGCGCCGCCCGACGCTGACCTGGCCGCGGCAGATCCCGTTCGACGGCGAGCCGTCCGACGTGGCCGCGATCGTCGCCTCGTACGCCGAGTGGCTCGCCACCGACGCGGTGCCCAAGCTGCACCTGCCCGCCGAGCCCGGCTTCCTCACGCAGGTGTACGGCGAGCGCGTCGCCGGCTGGCAGAACCTGACGCAGGTGCCGATCGCCGGCATCCACTTCGTGCAGGAGGACAGCGGCGACGCCATCGGTCGTGCCGTGGCCGCGTGGATAAGCGGCCTCGCCTGACAGCCTGGCCTCCCTGGCCTGGCCTCCCCGACAGACCGGCCTGACGGACCGGCATGCTCGGGCGGCCGGATGGTCCCTACCCTCGGCGCTTCGCGATGCGGGGAGCGACGTGGAGCAGGCCGTGGCGCCGGTGGACCCCCGTCAGGACGTGCCCGCGTTCGGCACGCTGCCGCAGGTCGCGCGGGTCGACGAGGTCGCCACGCGCGTGCTGGCTCCCAACGCGTCGCCGATGACGCTGGACGGCACCAACACCTACGTGCTCGACGACGGGCCGGGTGGCTCGGCCGTGGTCGTGGACCCCGGCCCCGACGAGGCGTCGCACCTGGCCGCGGTGCAGGGCGTGCTCGCCGAGCGTGACCTGCAGGTCGTGGGCGTCGTCGCGACGCACCACCACCTCGACCACGTGGCCGCCGCCGCGGCGTGGGCCGCGTCGTGGGGCGCGCCGGTGATCGCTGCCTCGCCGGACGTGGCAGGCCCCGACGGGCGGGTCGTGGCCGCGGGCGACGAGGTGCTCGCCGGCACGATGCGTCTGCAGGTCATCGAGACGCCCGGGCACACGCAGGACTCGATCTCGCTGCGGCTGCCGACCGGCGCGGTGTGCACCGGCGACCACGTGCTCGGCCGCGGGACCACCGTGGTGGCGCACCCCGACGGCACGCTGGCGGGCTACCTCGACAGCCTGCGCCGCCTGCTTGACCTCGGCCCGGCCGCGCTGCTGCCCGGCCACGGTCCGGAGATGACCGAGGACCCCGCCGGCGTGCTGCGCTACCACCTCGCCCACCGGGCGCACCGGCTCGACCAGATCCGCGCCGGGCTCGCCGAGGGACCGGCCACGGTCGACGCGCTCGTGGCGACGATCTACGCCGCGTACGACCGCGCGGTGTGGCCCGCCGCGACCGCCTCGACGCTGGCCGGGATCGAGCACCTCATCGCGCTCGACGAGGTCGCCCGCGACGGCCAGCGCCTGCGGTTGACCGCATGACCCACCGCCTGCTGCTGAGCGTCGTGGCCTGCGGGCTGCTGGTGAGCTCCTGCGGTGGCGAGGCCGTGCGTCAGCTGCCGTCGGCCGGCGCGGTCGCGCTGCCGGCCACCGCCCCGTCCCCGCCCGCCGGTGGCGCGGTGGTCGCGCCCAGCGATCGCAGCAGCGACGACCCGCAGCAGCTGCGGGAGGCCGCGAGCGAGTCGGTCGAGGTGGCGCAGCCCGAGACGCCCGCGTCTCCGGCGACCCCTGGCCTGCGCGACGTCGCCGCGTTCGTGGACGGCCACCGGATCGCCGGCGCCACAACGCTCGAGCACGTCGTGATGGACCTCGACGGCGACGAGGTGAGCGAGGTCGTGTTCACCGCCGTGGCCGACGGCCGAGCGGTGGTCCAGATCGCGTGGTGGGGCAGCGACGGCTACCAGGTGCTGGCCACCGGTCGCGGCGGCGTGGGTCGGTCGCTCACCTCGCTGCAGGTGTTCGACCTCACGCTGGACGGCAACCCCGAGGTGGTGGTCGAGGTCACGGCCGGCAGCCGTTCGTCGCTGTCGCTGTGGTCGGTGCGCGGCCGCGGCGTGCTGCTGCCGTTGCAGGCCCAGGGCGGCTGCCACGACGGCTCCCACGTGTACGGCGTGGTCGGCGCCCGCATCCTGCAGCCCGCCGCGGGTGTCCCCGGCGTGCTGGCCGCGAGCTGCGACGACTCGCCGCTGCCGGTTCGGGACTGGAGCGAGCAGCGCTGGTCGTGGCGCGACGGCGCGTTCCGCCTCGTCCCGGGCTCGGTCGCCCCCGTGCCGGACGCCCAGCAGCAGCGTGGCGACGGCGACCGCGAGCGTGACGATGACGAGCGCGACGATGACGAGCAGCGCGACGACGACGATGACGACGACGAGAAGAAGGACAAGAAGGCGAAGGCCGCCAAGAAGGGCAACGGCGGCGGGCAGGACGACGACCACGATGACGACGCGCCCGACCGTGCCGGCGAGTGAGCCCCGCGGTGCGTGGGGTGGTGCGGCCGTGCGCGAGGCGGTATCCGATGGGGGTCCCGTTCTGCGGCGTGGCCGTGCGGGACGTGCGATGCTTCTGGGGCAACCTGACCCGAACGGTCAAGTGCCGGGCACCCACGGTCGACTGAGGACAGGAAGGAGGGTCAGATGGCTGAGTTCCTCGACGCGTTCGACGTCGAGCGCGACGGACTGTTCGAAGCCCTCGGGCACTTCGAGACGGTCTGGGAGCGCTTCCGCGAGCGCCAGCGCATCGCGGTGGAGGGCTCCGAGCTGTCCGACTCGCTCATCTCCACCGAGCTGGCGCTGGTGCGCAGCGAGCTCGAGCGTGCCAACTTCACCATCGGCGTGTTCGGCCTGATCAAGCGCGGCAAGTCGACGTTGCTGAACTCGCTGATCGGGCGCGAGGTCAGCTCGATGCACGTCACGCCCGAGACCGCGGTCCCGGTGTACGTGTCGTACGCCGAGACCCCCGGCGCGGCGGTGCACTTCGCCGACGGCTCCACCAAGCACGTCGCGGTCGAGACCGTGAAGCACTTCACCTCGCAGAAGCACAACCCCGGCAACCAGCTCGGCGTCACCTACGTCGAGCAGGGCGTGCCCGTCCCGTTCCTGCGCAACGGCACCCGGCTGATCGACACCCCGGGTCTCGACGACGCGGCCGCCGACGACGTCTACACCGAGCGCACCCTGCAGGAGCTCGACGTCTGCGACGCCGGCATCGTGGTGTTCCTCTCGCCGCCCACCGTCGGCGCGACCGAGATGGGCTTCCTCGAGGAGGTCGTCAGCCGCGACCTGAAGAAGACCTTCCTCGTCTGCAACATGTACCCCCAGCACTTCCACGACAAGCAGACCCGTCGTGACGTGCTGAACTACATCGGCAAGCGCATCGTGGAGGCGTCCCAGCGCGCCGGCCAGACCGGCGAGGTGCGCGTCTACCCCGTGTGTGCGTACGAGGCGTGGCAGGCCCGCGACCAGGACGACGTGGACGCGTGGAAGCGCTCCGGCGCCGACCGGCTGCTGCGTGACCTCGAGGCGTTCCTCGCCGACGTGGCCGGCAAGCAGGTGCTGCTCGACGCGGTCGAGCGCATCGAGAAGGCCGCCGCCATGGCCCGCGCCGAGGTCCAGATCCGCCGCCAGCTGATGGCCGATCCGGACAAGATCGAGAGCGTCCGCGCCGACGTCGACTACCGCATCCGCCTGCTCGAGTCCGAGATCCGCGCGGCTGTGGACCTCAACCTCGAGACGGTCGACCAGGTGCGCGCCCAGGTGCGCACGATGCTGCTCGCGCCGTTCAAGAACGCGCCCGACGCCGTGGCGCAGCTGTCGAGCATCGAGGACGTCGAGGCGTTCTCCCAGAACTTCCGCCGCAAGGTCGAGGTCGCCTCCGAGGAGGCCGGCCGCCACTTCGCCACCGGCTTCGACGCCGTGGTGTCGACGCTGCGCAAGGACCTCGAGGAGCGCCTGCAGTCGGTGGTGACCGACATCTCCCCGAACCTGCCGCCGTTCAAGCTGAGCAACGCCGGGCTGCTGGTCACCCCCGACCAGCTGCAGGCGCTGCGCATGAACGCCCGCAAGGCGAAGCAGACCGAGCGCACGTCCGCGATCGCCGGCGGCCTGTCCGGCGGCGCCGCCGCCGTCGCCGCGTTCGGCACCACCGCGCTCGCGCTCAGCCCGCTGGGTCTGCTCGCCGGCGCGCTGGCCGGCTGGAAGCTGTCGTCGGCCGTCATCGGCAAGCGCCGCATCGACCAGGCCCGGGCGGCCCTGCTGGAGCGTGTCGACGAGATCGCCGTGCGGCTGACCCGCGACTTCGACCAGCAGGTCGACAGCTCCACGCTGGCCGTGCGCGGCGCAGTCGAGCGTCGCCACCGCGCGTTCGCCGCCGACCTGTACGAGCAGTTCGACCTCGTGTCGGCGATCGCGCACGACCCCCAGGTGCTCGCCCAGCAGGCCCGCGAGGCCGAGCGCTTCGGGCAGGCGTTCGAGGCCTGCGCCGTGCGCGCCCGCCGCGTCGTGGACCAGTCCGTCTACGCCTGAGCTGGGACACGCCGCTGGCGTCGCGCCACGAACGAGGTCGCGACCGCCGCCGCAGCCAGCAGCAGGAACCCGCTCACGAGCAGCCCGCGAGGTGCATCGCCCGCCGGCCCCTCGAGCAGGCCGCCGGCGTCCGTCACGCGCAGGAACGGGCGCAGCGCGCCGGCGAGGCCGGCGCCCTCCTCCAGCGGCGCCCGCAGCTCGGCGCTCTCGCCGGCCGGCACGGTCGCCGGACCCACCGTCGCCAGCACCGTCTCCTCACCGACGCCGTCGTGCACCACCTCGCCGGTGAGCGTGACCGCCTCCGGCGTGCTGTTGGTGACGGTGACCACCGCCTCGTCGCCCTCGATGGAGGTCCTGCCGATCGTGACGCTCTCGCCGGTGCCGTCCGCCGCGACCAGCACCGGGATGGCGGCGCGCTGCAGCGTCGGCTGGGCCAGCTCCTCGCGTGAGTCGTCCGAGAGCTGGACCACCACGGCGCCCATGCCGCCGTCCTCGTCGCCCTCGGGGCGGGTCACGCGGAACTCGACGTCGATGCTGTCGCCGGCGGCGAGCTCGAGCGTGTCGTCCTCGGTGGTGAGCCACGCGCCGACCGAGCTGTTGTCGGTGCCGTCGGCGACCGAGAGTCCGTCGTCGGTGGGCGCGGCGTCCGCGCCGTACACCAGCACCGTGACGTTGAAGCTGGTGGTGTTGGTGACCGAGACCGACCGAACGGCGCTGCCGCCGGGCGCCAGCGGCAGCACGTACTCGGGCGCGTCCGCGCCGGGCTGGTCGGTGCGGGTCACGCTCAGCCCGCCGGCGTCGACGGCGCCCGACGCCGCGGTGATCGAGGCCCCCAGCACGGCTGCGCAGGCCAGGGTGACGAACGTCACGTGGCGGTGACGGGTGGTTCGGGACGACATCGGGGCTCCGGCGACTGGCGCTGACGGCGGGTGACAGACGACATGGTGCGTGGTGCGCCCGCCGTCCGCCACGCCTTGACGAGGGTTGGCCGGCCCTGTGCGCCACGGTGTAGTTTCGTGGCCCCGCGCCCGGGTCGCATGCGCGTTGTCTCCGAACGGAGCTGACGCAGCGTCCCGTCCGACCCGTTGTCGGCGTCGTTCGCGGGGCGTCACCACCACCCGGCCGCTGTCGTGCGTGCGGCCCTCATCGAGGAACCACCCGTGACCTTCGAGCTGCCCGAGGCGAAGTCCGTCGCCGTCAACCCCAGCCAGGCCGAGATGCGCGAGTGGGCGCTCGAGCTGATGGACGACGCGACGCTGACCGAGTTCGACAACGTCAACTACAAGGCGCGCATCCTCGCCCGCCAGGCGCCCTCGAGCTTCTTCGTCTCCGACGAGCCGAACGCGAAGCAGACGATGTCGCGCGCCGACGCCGCCGAGTGGGCCGCGAAGCAGGACGCGTTCATCGCCGACCAGGACATGGTGCTGATCGAGGGCTACATCGGCCCCGACCCGGAGTTCCGCACCGGCAGCCGTCTGTTCATCGAGAAGGCGAACAGCAACATCCCGGCGATGCAGCAGCAGCTGTACTTCGACCGCGACGACGCGTACGAGCCGGAGTTCACGGTCATCTACACGCCGTCGCTGCGTGCGCCGGAGTTCCCCAACGAGTGCCTGATCCTCACGGACCTCGACAACTACGTCACGCGCGTCTTCGGCTCCGACTACTTCGGTGAGTCGAAGATGGGCGGCCTGAAGATGTGGAACAAGCTGGTGTACGACCGCGGTGGCCTCGCGATGCACTCCGGCGCCAAGACCTTCCCGGCGGACCAGACCCCGGACGGCGAGGAGAAGCTCGCGCTGATCATCGGCCTGTCCGGCACCGGCAAGACCACCACCACGTTCCGCAACGTGCTCGGCTCGCAGCCGGTCCAGGACGACTTCATCGGCCTGATGCCGGGCGGTCAGGTCTACACGACCGAGGACGGCTGCTTCGCGAAGACCTACGGCCTCAACGCCGAGGACGAGCCGCAGATCCACGGTGGCGCGACGTCGCCCAAGGCGTGGCTCGAGTCCACGGGCTGCGACCCGGAGACCGGCAAGGTCGACTTCTTCGACGACAGCTACACCAAGAACGGCCGCTGCACGTTCGGGCTGGACATGATCGACCACCGGGACCCGCGCGGGCTCCCGAAGGCGAACTACCTGTTCATCCTCAACCGCAACGAGGACATCATCCCGGCGATCGCGAAGCTCAAGCCCGAGCAGGCGGCGTACTACTTCATGCTGGGTGAGACCAAGGGCACCGCTGCCGGCGGCGCTGCGGAGGCCGGCAAGAAGCTGCGCGTTCCCGGCACCAACCCGTTCTGGTTCGAGAACGACGCCTCGCAGGCGAACCGTCTCCTGGAGCTGCTCGAGACCAACGAGCTCGAGGTGTTCCTGCTCAACACCGGCCGCGTCGGTGGCGGCGATGACCACGAGGGCAGCAAGAAGGTCCGCATCCCAGACTCCGCCGCTGTCCAGCACGCGGTCGTGAACGGCAACGACACCTGGGTCGAGGACCCGGACTTCGGCTACCTCGTGCTCGAGGAGCTCGACGGTGTCGAGGCCGACAAGCTCCAGCCGCGCAAGCTGTACGAGGATCAGGGCCGCGGCGACGAGTACGCCGCGATCGTCGAGAAGCTCAAGGCTGACCGCACCGAGTACATGGCGAAGTTCGAGGACAAGCTCGACGCCCGCGTCCTCAAGGGCGGCGACGTCTGAGCTCGAGTGGCAACGCCTAGAAGCGAACATCGGTGACTGGTTGATTTATGCTCGTCCCGAGAGGGTCGCCAAACATTGGGCGAGGGCTGACCTCGTCGACCATTTGTTCAATGGATGGTGGCCCAACGCCGACGACCTTCAAACTGATGCTGGCAGGGTCACGTCGATTCGTGACATTCGTGCCGCAGCACGACGAGGGCCCGTATTTGCGCACAATGGTCTCATGAGTAGCGCAGCAGCGGCCTCTGTCTTGGCAAGCCGGCAAAGCCACCCGATCGGGGCTGTTACCTTTGCTCCCTTCGAGCCGCGACGTCAGTTGCCCGGATTGGCGACGAAGTCGCGACGGCGTCAGTCTCGTGCCCTTCGGCTTTCACTCCTGCGAGCACTCGATGTCGTCGTCGTGGTCTCCTCCGCCCAATGTCAAGAATTACGGGCTCTAGGAGTTAAGGCGGAGTTTGTGCCGATGGCTGTAAGCCCCGATTTCGCGACTGCCATTCCCTCCGCGTCAACGGGCACCGCGCTCATCGTTGAGGGGGGGCAGCGGAACGCAGCGCTAGCTTCAGAAATGATT
>JBFGFG010000072.1:0-9849 GCA_041579655.1 Nitriliruptoraceae bacterium | reverse complement strand
AGCACGGCCTGCAGCTGCTTGCCTGAGCCGACGTTGAACACGCGTCCGGCGTGCTCGTGCACCTCGCCCTCGAGCCGCGCGGCACGCTCCGAGAGCTTGTCGTGCAGCTCGCCGAGCACGTGGCGGTCGACCTCGATGCCGGCGGCCTCCATGCCCTGCAGCAGCGGCACCAGCGGCAGCTCGATGTCGGTCAGCAGCGGCGTCTGCTCACGCTCCTCGAGCAGCGCGGCGAGGTGCTCGGCGAGCTGTCGGGTCGCCTCGGCACGCATCGCACGCTCGGCCCACGGGTCGGGCTCGACCTCGAGCGACATCTGGTCGCCGCCGTCCGACTCGTCGGCGACCTCGATGGTGCGCTTCAGGAACTGGATGCTGATGCGGTCGAGGTCGAAGCTGCGCTGCTCGGGGTTGCACAGGTAGGCGGCGAGCTCGGTGTCCAGCGTGAGGCCGGCGACCGTCCAGCCCTCGGTCATCGCCACGTGCAGCAGCACCTTGGCGTCGTGGGTCACGATCGCCTGGTCCGGATCCGCGAGCACGGCCGCCAGCGCGTCACGGTCCTTCTCGGTCATCACCTCGGCGCGCACCGACGCCGGGTCGCGGTCGGCGGTCGCGAGGCCGAGCGCGTCCAGCCGCAGGTGGGGCACGCGGTCCGCGGTGCTGCACAGCACGGCCAGCGGGCCGGTGAGCTCCTCCAGCCACACGGCGAGGCCGTCACCGTCGAGGCGCTGCGGCTCCTTGGTGAAGCCCTCGGCCTGGTGCTGCTCGACCTCACCGATCACGTCGGCGAGGAAGCGGTCGTACAGGGCGCGGAACTCGAGCGTCCCGAACAGCTCGCGGGTGCGCTCGGGGTCGTGGTCCGCACGCGCGACCTGGTCGAGGCCGAGCGGCACCTCCACGTCCGTGCGCAGCGTCATGATCTGCAGGTTCGCCCGCACCTGCGGCTCGTGCTCGAGCAGCATCGCCGGGACCTTCTTGCCCGAGATCGCGTCGATGTTGGCGTAGATGCCGTCGATGTCGCCGTACTCGGCGATCAGCTTCGCGGCGGTCTTCTCCCCCACGCCGGGCACGCCGGGCAGGTTGTCGGACTTGTCCCCTCGCATCGCGGCGTAGTGCACGTACGAGCTCGGCGCGACGCCGTACTTCGCCATCACCGTCTCAGGCGTCATCTCGTTCACGTCCGAGATGCCGCGCACGTTGTAGAGCACGGTGATGTCGTCGTTCACCAGCTGCATGGCGTCGCGGTCACCGGTCACGACACCGACGCGCCAGCCCTCGGCGGTGGCCTGCGTGGCCAGCGTGGCGATGACGTCGTCCGCCTCGACACCGGGCACCACGGCGGTCGGGACCGCGAGCACGTCCAGCACCTGCTCGATGAGCGGCAGCTGCTGGCGGAACTCGTCCGGGGTCTTCGCGCGGCCAGCCTTGTACTCCGGGTACGCGGTGGTCCGTGCGACGTCGCGGCCCTTGTCGAACGTCACCACGATGCCCTGCGGCTTGCGGTCCGCGAGCAGCTTGATGAGCATCGAGGTGAAGCCGTACACCGCGTTGGTGATCTGGCCCGTCGAGGTCTGCAGGTCGGGAGGCAGCGCGTAGAAGGCGCGGTACGCGAGGCTGTGCCCGTCGAGCAGCAGCAGGAGCGGACGGTCGTCAGACACGGGGACCTCGGCGAGCGGGAACGGACCCCGCAGCCTAGGCCCCACGACGGGTGCCCTCCGGCACCGTCCCCGTGCTCAGAGCCGGCTGCGCAGCACCACGGTCCGCTCGTAGGTCTCCGGGTCCTCGCGGACGTACACCAGGGTGTTGCCGTCGCCCGAGACGAACGGGCCCTCGACGGACGAGACGAACAGGTCGACCACCTCGATGACGCCGTCAGGGCCCACCAGCACCAGCTCCTGGGCGTCCAGCACGTCGCGGATGCTCAGCACCTCGCCGGCGCCGACGACCACGGGGACGCCGAACAGCACCTGGTCGCCGATGGGGTCGGAGACCCACGAGGTGGTGGTCACGGCACCGGCGGCATCAGCGGTCACGACCGCGAGGCCGGCGTCGCCGCTGACCCAGACCTGCGTGCGCGAGACGTCGGTGGCGACGTCGACGAAGCCGGGCAGCAGCGTGCCGCTGCGCAGCTCGGCAAGCGGCAGCTCGTCGTCGCCGCCGAACTCGATCGCGAAGGCGCCGATGGCGGTGTCCGTCACGGCGTAGACGTCACCCTCGACGCGGGTCGCGGCGCCCTGCTCGGCACCGGTCTCGTCCAGCAGCACCAGGTCCGATCCGCCAGCGGAGCGGAAGCGCACCGCGAGCACCGCGGCCTCGCCCGCGGCGGGCGACAGCGCCGTCACGTCCACGTAGCCACCGCTGGACTCGGGCAGCGGCAGCTCGCGCAGCTCGGTGAAGCTGCCGTCGGCCGCCTGGGTTCCGAGGTAGGCGCTCGCCACGAAGCCCTCGCAGCCCGCCCACAGCAGCACGGAGCCGTCGGGCCCGCGGCGCACGGCGTTCATGCCGAGGCTCGGGTCCAGCGCGGGACGCAGCTCGCGGGTGTTGATGTCCAGCAGCTGGAGGGACCGCGGGGGGCCTTCCTCGCAGCCGCGGCCGTCCGGGTCGGGGCCGCTGACCAGCAGGTGCTGGCCGTCAGGCGACAGGCCCTCGACGAACACGTCGGCGGGGACCGCCACCTCGCTGGCGGGGGCGTCGGTCCACGACACGAGCGCGGCCGGTGCGCCGGTGGGTGCGGGCACGACGGCGATCGGTGTCTCGGACGCCTCGGGAGAGGCCGCGGCCTCTCCCGGTGACTCCGACGGCGTCGGCGTCGGCGTGACCGACGGCTCCGGGTCGGTGGCGCACGCGGCCAGCGCGACGCTCGTCGCGACGACTGCCACCAGGCTGCGTACGTCCATCACCAGAGCGCCTCGTCCTCGTCCTCGACCGGCGAGTCGGCGTCGGCGCCGAACGCCTTGAACAGGCCGTCACCGTCGAGCTGGTCGGCGCCCTCGAACACCTCGTCCTCGTCGGAGTCGTCATCGTCGTCGAAGTCGAACAGGCCGGCCTGGACCTCGCGACGCACGACGGGCTCGGCGTCCTCGGACACCGGCTCGTCGTCGAGCAGCGCGACCTCGTCGTCGTCGCTGCCGTCGAGCTCGTCGAGCAGCCCCAACGCCGCGTCCCACGCGACGCCGGCGCCCTCGTCGACCTCGTCCTCGGCGGACTCGTCGTCCTCGGCTGCCTCGACGGGCGCGGCCACGGGGGCGATGCGCGCCGACAGCGGCGCCTCGCGCTCGGCCTTGACCGGCTCGAGCATCTCGGGGGTCAGCGTGATCTCGCCCTTGGCGACGCCCTGACGGACGGTCTCGAGGATGCCGTTGACGAACGGGCGCGCCTTCTCGCCGGCGAAGCCGCCGGCCAGCGACACGGCCTCGTCGATCACGACGGCGTGCGGCGTGTCCTGCTCGGCGAGCTCGTAGATCGCCAGGCGCAGCAGGTTGCGGTCCACCGCGGGCATGCGGCGCACGGCCCAGCGCTCGGCGACCTCGCCGAGCAGGGCGTCGATGGACGCCTTGTGCTGCGCGACACCCTCCACGAGGGTGCGCGTGTAGTCGTCCAGCGGCATGCGGCGGCGGCGGGTCAGCTCGACCTGCAGGTCCTCGTCGCGGGCGACCTGGTCCTCGTCGGGCTCGAGCTCGTCGAGCAGCTCGAGCGAGCCGCGCTGGCGGTCGAACTTCACCAGCAGCTCGCGCGGGTCCACGCCCCGCACGTCCGCCTGGAACAGCAGCTTCAGCGCACGCTCACGTGCGAGGTGCGGGTGGTGGGTGCCCGGGCGGGGCGTGTCGTTGCGCTCGTCGGTGGAGGGCATCACGCGCGCGACTGGTACTCGCCAGTGCGGGTGTCGACCTTGATCTTCTCACCGATGGTGATGAACAGCGGCACCGCGACCTCGGCACCCGTCTCGAGCGTGGCCGGCTTGAGCGTGTTGGTGGCGGTGTTGCCCGCCAGACCCGGCTCGGTGTAGGTGACCTCGAGCACCACGGAGGCGGCGACCTCGGCACCGATGATGCGACCGTCGTACTCGGTCACCTCGATGGAGTCGCCCTCCTTGATCCACTTCGTGGCCTCGCCCATCGTGCTCTCGGCGAGGTTGCGCTGCTCGTAGGTCTCGGTGTTCATGACCACGTACTGGTCACCGTCCTGGTAGAGGTACTGCAGCGTCTTGCGCTCGAGGTACGCCTGCTCGACCTCCTCGGCGGAGCGGAAGGTGCGCTCGACGACCTTGCCCGACTCGACCTCCTTGAGCTTGGTGCGCACGACGGCCTGACCCTTGCCCGGCTTGTGGTGCGCGTTCTCGACGACGTTCCACAGCTTGCCGTCCAGCAGCAGCGTCATGCCGTTCTTGAGGGAGTTGGTCGAGACCATGGCAGGCTCACTTCTGTGGTGTTCGGAAGGATCGGGCGAGGTGGTGGACTCACACGACCCGCAGGGTGCGTGGAGAGTGCGTGAGGCGCCGGGCCGGCCCCTCGTCGGACACGACCACGGTGTCCTCGATGCGGACGCCGCCGTGACCGGGCAGGTAGACACCGGGCTCGACGGTCAGCGCCGTGCGCGGTCGGAGGGTAGCAGCGGCGGTGCTCGCCACCGCCGGTGCCTCGTGGATCTCGAGCCCGACGCCGTGGCCGGTGCCGTGCACGAACGCGTCCCCGTGCCCAAGCGCGGTCAGGTGGTCGCGGCACGCCCGGTCGACGTCGCGGCTGTGCGCGCCGGGTGTCACGGCCTCGACCCCGGCCTGCTGGGCGTCCGCGACGGCCGCGAACACCTCGGCGAGGTGGGCCTGCGCTCCGCCCGGCAGCGCCCCGGCCGCGACGGTCCGGGTGGTGTCGGCGTGGTAGCCGTCCACCCGCGCGCCGACGTCGATCGTGACCAGGTCACCGCTGGCGACCACCCGGTCGGTGGGCACGTGGTGCGGCACCGCGCCGTTCGGGCCGGACGCGACGATCGAGGGGAAGCCGACCTCGGCGTCGCGGTCGCGCATCCCGTCCTCGACGGCGCGCGCGATCGCCCGCTCGGTGCGACCCACCAGCCCGGCCGCGAGCACGTCGTCCAGCACGGCCTCGGTGATGGCGCAGGCACGGGCGAGGCGGGCGAGCTCAGCGTCGTCCTTGGTGGTGCGCTCACGTTCGACCAGCCCGTGGGCGGCGATGACGTCCCGCACGCCGGCGTCGCTGGCATCGTCCTGCAGCGCCACGCCAGCGCGGTGCGAGAGGTGATCGCCCTCGAAAGCCAGCCGGTCGGCACGGGCCTCGCCCGTCAGCTGCAGCGCGACGTCCGCGAAGGCGCGCGTGATCACGACGTCGAGCCCCGGCTCCGCCAGCACCTGACCCTCGTAGCGGTGGTCGGTCAGCAGCACGCAGCGGTCCTCGAGCACCAGCAGCCAGCCGTTGGTGCCGGTGTAGCCCGTGGCCCAGCGCACGTTCGCGGTCGCGCTGACGATCATCGCGGCGTTGTGGTCGTCGTCGACGAGACCGGCGACCGCTTGGCGCAGCCGCGTGCGGCGGGCGGCGAGGTCCGGCGTGGGAAGCGGTGCAGGGTGCGCGAGGTCGAGCCACGCGGTCCAGCGCGGGGCGTGCTCCCCGTCGGTCCGCGGCTCGCTCACACGTGCTCCTGGTGGGCCGCCTCGCCGGTCAGCCCGTCGAGCACAGCATCCACCACTGCACGGTCCGGCGTCGAGAGCACGGGCGCGCAGAGACCCTCCAGCAGCACGAAACGCACGCCGCGGTCGGCCTTCTTGTCGCGCGCGAGCACCTGCCACAGCTCCGTGCGCTCCAGCGCGGGCAGCCGTGTGGGCAGCTGCAGCGTGGTCAGCAGCGCCTCGACGCGGTCCGCGAGCTCGACGGGCGTCTGGCCGGTGGCGACGCCGATGCGCAGCGCAGCGACCATGCCGGCCGACACGGCCTCCCCGTGCAGCCAGCGGCCGTAGCCCTCCATCGTCTCGACGGCGTGGCCGACGGTGTGGCCGAGGTTGAGGAAGGCACGCTCGCCGTGCTCGCGCTCGTCCGCCGCGACGACGGCGGCCTTCACGGCGATGCTGCGGCTGATCAGCTCGACGGTGCGCTCGTCGACGTCGCCGGTCATCGGCGGGAGCTCGTCCTCGAGCATCGTCACGATGCGCTCGTCGCGCAGCAGGCCGGCCTTGAGCACCTCGGCGTAGCCCTCGCGGCGGGTGCGCTCGTCGAGCGTCGTGAGCGTCTCGACGTCGACCACCACCGACAGCGGCTGGTGGAACGCGCCCACGAGGTTCTTGCCCTCGCTGAGGTTGATGCCGGTCTTGCCGCCGACGGCCGCGTCCACCTGTGCGAGCACGGTGGTCGGCACGTGCACCACGGAGATGCCGCGGTTCCACGTCGCGGCGAGGAAGCCGGCGAGGTCGGTCACGACCCCACCGCCGAGCGCCACGACCACGTCACGACGGGTCAGCGGGATCGACGCGGCCTTGCGCCACAGGTGCGCGAGCAGCTCGGGCGACTTCGCGCCCTCGCCGTCCGGGACCTCGACGACCTCGACGCGGTGGTCGGCGGCCTTGAGGCTCTCGACCAGCGCCTGGAGGTGGTGGCGCGCGACGGGCGCCTGGGTGACGACCAGAACACGGGAGAGCTCGCCGAGGTCCACGAGCCCGCCGACCTGCGACAGCAGGCCACGGCCGACGTGGACCTCGTAGGGGCTGTCGGGGAGCTCCACGCTGATGGTGGTCGTCACATCGTCACCTCGTGCTCGGAGGGGGTCAGCACGTCGCGTGCCTCGCGAGCCCAGGACAGGACGTCCTCGGCCACCTCTGCGGGCTGCCCGGTGGCGTCAACGACGACCTCGGCGACCTCGCGGTAGCGATGGTCGCGGTCCGAGTGCAGTCGTGCCAAAGCGGCGATCGGATCGTCCGCCAGCAGCGGCCGTCGCGCGACCTCGCTGGGGTCCGCCACGAGGCGGTGCACCAGCAGGTCCAGCGGGACGTCGAGGTGCACCAGCGCGCCGGTCAGCAGCAGCTCGGCGACGTTGTCGTCGCGCAGCACCGCCCCCCCGCCGAGCGCGACCACGATGTCGTCGTGGCGCAGCAGCCGGCGGATCATCTGGTGCTCGACCTCGCGGAAGTACTCGATGCCAGCTTCTTCGATGATCTGGGTGATGGGTCGGCCGAGCGCGTTCTCGATCTGCTCGTCGAGGTCGGCGAACGCACGCCCGAGCCGGTCCGCGACGAGCCGCCCGACCGTGGACTTGCCCGCGCCCGGCATGCCGGTCAGCGCGATGGTGCGGCTCATCGAGTCGCGATCGCGTCGCGGTAGGCGGCGAGGTTGCGCGCGACCTCCGCGACCGTGTCGCCGCCGCACTTCTCGAGCAGCGCATCCGCGATTTCGTACGCCACGACGTGCTCGAGCACGACGCCGGCACGCGGCACGGCGCACCGGTCCGAACGCTGCGTGATCGCGACGTCGGGTTCGTGGGTGTCGAGGTGGACGGTGCCCATCGGCCGGTCCAGCGACGACAGCGGCTTCATCACCACGCGCATCACCAGCGGCTGGCCGGTGGTCATGCCTGCCTCGAGCCCGCCGGCACGGTCCGTGGTGCGCGCGTAGCCGTCCTCGTCGTTCCAGGTGATCTCGTCGTGCGCCTCGCTGCCAGGCACGTCGCCGAGCCGGAAGCCAAGACCGAACTCGACGCCCTTCATCGCCTGCACGCTCAGCGCCGCGGCGGCGAGCCGCGCGTCGAGCTTGCGGTCGGCGTGCACGTGGCTGCCGAGCCCCGGCGGCAGGCCGTAGGCGAGCACCTCGATGACGCCACCGAGCGTGTCGTTGTCGTCCTTGGCCTGGTCGATGCGCGCCTGCATCCGCGCGCTGCCGTCGGCGTCGAAGCAGCGGACCGGGTCGGCGTCGACGGTCTCGAGGTCGTTGGGGCCGGGACGCAGGGCGTCCTCGGCGGTCGCCTCTCCCCCGATGCGCACGACGTGGCTGACCACGCGGATGCCGACGGCGTGCAGCAGCTGGCGGGCCAGCGCACCGACCACAACGCGCGCCGCGGTCTCGCGGGCCGAGGCACGCTCGAGCGCGTCACGGACGTCGTCGTACTCGTACTTCAGCGCGCCGACGAGGTCGGCGTGCCCGGGGCGCGGGCGCGTGAGCACCTCGCCGCGGCCGGTGGCGCGGATCTCGTCGATGTCGTCGCGCGGCTCGGGGTCCATCGCGTCGACCCATTTTGGCCACTCGGTGTTCTGGATGACGACACTGATCGGCGAGCCCATCGACTTGCCGTGGCGGACGCCACCCAGCACCTCGAGCTCGTCGACCTCGAACTCCATGCGCGGGCTGCGTCCGTAGCCGAGGCGTCGGCGCAGCAGCTCGTGCTGCAGCAGCTGACGGTTGACGTCGAGCCCGGCCGGCAGGCCCTCGACGGTGGCGACGAGCGCCTTGCCGTGGGACTCACCAGCGGTCAGGAAGCGAAGGCGGGGCACGCGTGGTCCGTGTGTCGAGGGAGCCGCGAGGCTAGCGAGCCGCCCTCACACGCCGGTCAGCGAACCTCGTCCCACTGCACCACGATCGGTTCGCCGGACCCACCGAGGTCCGCGATGGCGCCACCGTTGTAACGGATCTCGCCGGTACCACCACCCTTGTACGAGGTGCCGAGGTTGGCACCGTCCCTGGCGGTGAACGCGAGGTTGTTCATCTTCATCGTGCCGCCGAGCGTGAGGGTGCCGTTGGCGAAGACGAGCGCGGGCTTGAGCGTCGCGAAGCCGTCCGCGTTGCCACCGATCGTGATGTTGCCACCCGCGACGAACAGCAGGCCCGGGTATCGCGCGTCG
This sequence comes from Nitriliruptoraceae bacterium, assembly GCA_041579655.1. Classification (GTDB taxonomy): domain Bacteria; phylum Actinomycetota; class Nitriliruptoria; order Nitriliruptorales; family Nitriliruptoraceae; genus JBFGFG01. Next base: position 1,025 of record JBFGFG010000072.1, on the reverse strand, counting down.
AAGGGTGGCAGGTTGGCGGTCGGGCCAACGTCGATGTTGCCGCCTGTGATGACGGTCACCTTGCCCTGGATCTTCTTCAGGCTGACGTTCACGGCGTCCTTGAAGAAGTACACGGCGCTGCTGTCGACCCCGGAGTTGTTCGTCAGGGTCGTGCCCGTCCAACCGGCAGGCGCAGGCACCATCACGCTGTTGACGCCGTCGCACGGCGTCTTGGCGAGCGCGCCGCGGCGGTACCACTGCCCAGTGCAGTACTCGAACCACTCACCGACGGCGGCGATGTTGCGGGCGTCGTTCGTGCCCCACACCTCCAGCACGTCGACAGCCGGGATCGGGATGCTCGCGACCGGCCCCGTTGCTACAGCACAGCCCTTGGTGCACGAGCCGCTGTGGGTGACGCCCGCGGCGACTGATCCGGTCCCGTTGATCGCGATGCCACCGTTGGTGTGCACCGATCCATTCGTGCCGTTGATCTTGAAGTTTCCGCTGAGCGTGGCGTTGCCGCCGCTGAGCAGCGCGTGGTCGCCACCGAACACGGCTGGGCTGAACGCGACCTGGACACGGACGACGCGGGCGTACGCCCCGTCGTTTCCGGCCACGTACGCGTCGCGGCTGGGCGTGAACCCGACGCCGTAGATGAAGTTGGCGTCAGCGCCGATCGGTCGGATGCCGACGACCTCGCCCTCGCCCATGTCGATGAGCGGCTCGGACGCGTCGAGCACGTAGCTCCCGCCGCTCTTCTTGGTGGTCACGTCCAGCGCCCATGCAGCCGGCTGCTGCCCGGTGGCCGTGGGACCGTTCACGCCGCTGTCATCGTCGGGATCGGCAGCAAGCCGCTGCAGGAACACCTCGGCACCGGCCTCGGCCACGTGCACCGTGTCCTCGAAGTTCAGCTCGAAGCTGGCCTGGTCGACCTCGGAGAGCGAGAACGAGAACACCACGGCGATGATGCCGCCCACGACGAGCATCACCATCAGGGCGTACACCATGGCGAAGCCGGACTCGCTGCTGGCGTCGCGTGGGAGTGT
>JBFGFG010000071.1:0-9875 GCA_041579655.1 Nitriliruptoraceae bacterium | reverse complement strand
TCCACGAGCTGCTCCGACGTCGGCGACAGGCGTCCAACCCTGCCATGCCCGGCCGGCCGGCGCCTCAGTCGTCGCGGCCGTCGCGGTCCTCGGGCTCGGTCCAGCCGTGCTCGGCGTGCTCCGGACGGGCGTCGCCGACCCACTCGCGCAGGCGCGGCGCGCCCTCCTCGGGGCCGACCACCAGCAGCCGGTCGCCGGCCTCGAGCGTGCGGGTCTTGCGCGGGCGGTAGAACCACCGGCCACCACGCTCGATCGCCAGCACCTCCATGCCGGTCTGCATGTGGATGCGCAGCGTCCCGAGCGTCTCGCCCACGACCTCCGAGCCCTCGCCGACCACGGCCTCGGCGACGATCTCGTCCGCCTCGCTCAGCGCCTGGGCGATGACGGGGTGGATGTCGTCCTGCTCGACCAGCCGGCACATCGACTGGGCGGCGTCGACGATGCGCTCGGATGCGGCGGCGAGGTGCAGCAGGCCGCGCAGGTCCTCGGGGTCCTCGGCCTCGGCGGCAGCACGCAGCACCCAGCCCTCGAGCCCGTGCCACAGGTCGTCCGAGCGGTCCTCGATGACGCCCACCTCGGCGGCCAGCGTGGGGTCACGCAGCAGGATCGCGCTGTACGCGAGGCCGACCGCGATCTCTGAGGCGTTCTTCAGCTCGACCACCAGGTCGACGGCTCGGTCGAGGTTGGTCAGCGTCGTCGGTGCCGGCGGCATCGTGACCTGGCGCGGCTGGCCACCGGCCAGCGAGCGCAGCATCTCCAACGCCTGGGGCGGTCCCTGCACGATGAGACGGTCGCCCTCGCGCAGCACCTCGTCGCCGTCCGGGCCGAACGTCCACTCGACGTCGCGGCGGATCGCGATGATCCACATGCCGGTGTGCGCGGGCAGCTCGAGCTCGCGCAGCGGGCGCCCCTCGAGCTCGTTCTCCGGGCGGATCTTCACGCGTGCCGTGATCTCGGTCGCGTGGCGCAGGTCCTCGCGCAGCTGGCGCGGCACGCCGAGGTCCTTGAGCACGACCCTGGCGATGTCCTCGGCGGCGTCGGCGATGCCCTCGATGGACACGGCCATCGACAGCACGCCGGCGAGCTGGTCGGCGTCGTCCGGCGAGCGGGTGGCGAGCATGCAGACCTTGCGCAGGTCCACGAGCAGCTCGTCCATCACCTCCTCGAGACGCAGCACCTCCCGGGCGAGGGTGGTGTCGTCGAAGAACACCGCCGCGTACGCGAGGTCGACCATGAGCTCGGCGGCGTCCTTCGCCCCGACCAGCATGTCCTTGACGGTCCGCTGCTGCGGCCGGTTCTGCTGTCTACGAGAACTCACGTCGCTCCCACCTGAAGGAGGGCAACCGCGCCGACGAGGCACAGCATCCCAAGGAAGTCCATCACCGATGTGACCACCGGTATGGCGTGGTTGTCCGGGTCGAGACCCAGACGATAGGTCGCGGTCGCCGCGGTGGTCGCCACGACGGCCAGCAGGCAGGTGCCCATCAGGCCGCCGATCATCGCCACGCCGATCAGGGTCAGCAGGCTCGGCGTGGTGACGCCGAGCGCGTGGGCGAGCGCCCACGTCGCGACACCGACGTACAGGTACGTCACCGTCGCGAACAGGAAGGTGGTGGACAGCTCGAGCACGACGGGCTTGTCCGGCCGCAGGCGCGGCTCGACGATGCCCAGGTGCAGCTTCGAGGTCAGCCGCGACGACAGGATCCCGCCGAGGGACCCGAACACCGCCACGAACGGCGGGAACAGCAGCAGCAGGGCGGGCACGGCGAGGAACAGCCCGTCGCGGCTCTGCAGCACGGCGCCGGCGAGGCTGCTGACCAGCGCCGCACCCGACAGCACCACCACCGACTCGCGCACCAGCCGGCGCACGTCCTGACGGTGGTGCATCCAGCCGTACACCAGCGCCCCGAGCGTCAGCGCCCCGAGCGCGCTGGCGACGATGACCGTCACCCCGGCGCGGCCGGCGGCGTGGGTCGCCAGCAGGATGGCCGGGACGGTCAGCAGGTCACCGGTCGCGGTGATCGCCGGCGCCGCCACGTCATCCATCGACCAGCCGCGCAGCGAGGACATCCGCGCGAGGAACAGCGTCACGAACAGCAGCACGACGGACGCGGCGACGCCACCGACCACCGAGATGACGATCAGGTCCACCAGCGGCATCGCCGGCTGGCCCAGCAACGCGGCCATCGCGCGCGCCAGCAGCGCTGCCTCGGTGGACGTCACCAGCGTCAGGATCCCGACTGCCTCGACGTGACGCCACAGCCAGCTCCCCGGCCGTAGCTCGGGCTCGTAGGTGCCGACCACGAGCGCCGTGCCGAGCCGGGCACCGAACGCGCCGAACGTCGAGCCACGCAGCGCGATCGCGGCGGGGATCAGCAGCAGCAGGCCCGGCAGCGACTCGATGCGGGAGAACGACCCGGACAGCACCACACCGGCGCCGAGGTCGGCCGTGGCCGCGATCAGCAGGGCGATCGCGCCGGCCTTCATCGCGCGGCTCTCGCTGGACCAGAACCGTCCCACCTCACGCAGGAAGGGGAGAGGGCCACGGGAGCTGGACACGCGCGCCCCCTCGTGGTCGGTGGCCGTCGGTCAGCGCAGGCTAACGGTCCTCCAGCGCCAGTAACCTGCGGTGCGACCAGCACCTGCGTCCGACGCCCGAAGTGGAGCTCCAGCCATGTCCTACCGCGCCCCCGTCCGCGACATCCAGTTCGCCCTCGAGCACGTCGCCCGCATCGGCGAGCTCAACGAGCTGCCCGCGTTCCCGCACGCCGACCCTGAGATGGTGCAGGGCCTGCTGTCGGAGGCCGGTCGCTTCTGCAACGAGGTGATCGCGCCGACCAACGCCGACGGCGACAGCGAGGGCTCGGTCATCCGCGGCTCCGACACCGGCGTCACCACGCCCGCGAGCTTCAAGCCCGCCTACCAGCAGTACGTCGCGGCCGGCTGGGGCGCGCTGCAGTTCCCCGAGGAGTTCGGTGGCGGCGCGTTCCCGCTGACGGTCTCCACGGCGTTCAAGGAGATGCTGACGGCCGCCAACATGGCGTTCTCGCTCGGCCCGCTGCTGACCACCGGCGCGGTCATCGACCTGCTCGCCCACGGTGACGACTACCTCCAGCAGACGTACCTGCCGAAGATGATCTCGGGTGAGTGGACCGGGACGATGAACCTCTCCGAGCCGCAGGCCGGCTCGGACGTCGGCGCGCTGACCACCAAGGCCGTCCCGCAGGCCGACGGCACCTACCGGATCAGCGGCACGAAGATCTGGATCAGCTACGGCGACCACGACCTGACCGACAACATCGTCCACCTCGTGCTGGCCCGTCTCCCCGACGCGCCGGTCGGCACCAAGGGCATCTCGCTGTTCGTCGTGCCGAAGGTGCTCGTCAACGACGACGGCTCGCTGGGTGAGAAGAACGGTGTCGAGGTCGTCTCCACCGAGCACAAGCTCGGCATCCACGCCTCGCCCACCTGCGTGATGGAGTACGCGGACGCGGTCGGCTACCTGATCGGCGAGCCCAACAAGGGCATGCGCCAGATGTTCACGATGATGAACGACGCGCGTCTCGGCGTCGGCGTGCAGGGCCTCGCGATCAGCGAGCGCGCGTACCAGCAGGCCGTGCAGTACGCCAACGAGCGCCGCCAGGGCATCGCGCCCGGCGACACCGACCTCGACGGCGGCCAGTCGCTGATCGTCAAGCACCCCGACGTGCGCCGCATGCTGCTGACGATGAAGTCGACGATCGAGGCCCTGCGTGCGATGTCGCTGCGCAACGCCTCGGCGCTGGACTTCGCCGAGCACCACCCCGACGAGGCGCGCCGCGAGGCCGAGCGCAAGCTCGCCGACCTGCTCACCCCGCTGACCAAGGCGTGGGGCACCGACCTCGGCGTCGAGAACACCTCGCTGGCCATCCAGATCTACGGCGGCATGGGCTACGTCGAGGAGACCGGTGTCGCGCAGCACTTCCGTGACGCGCGCATCGCGCCGATCTACGAGGGCACCAACGGCATCCAGGCGATGGACCTCGTCGGCCGCAAGCTGCCGTACGACGGCGGCGCGTTCGTGAAGGGCCAGCTCGCCGAGATCGACGAGCTCGCCGCGTCGCTCGACGACGATCGCTTCGGCGCGTTCGGCACCCAGCTCACGCGCGCCAACGAGGCGCTGCGCGAGGCGACCGACTGGATCTTCGCCAACCGCGAGGACTTCGCGTCGTCGTTCGGTGGTGCGACCCCGTACCTGCGCATGTTCGCCATCGTGATGGCCGGCAAGCTGCTCGCGGAGGGCGTCGTCAGCGGCGCTGCCGCAGGTGTCGACGCCGCGTACCTCGAGGACCGCTTCGCCGTGGCGCGCTTCTACGCGGACAACATCCTCACCACGGTCCACGGCCTGCTCGGCCCGGCGACCGCCGGCGCGGAGTCGCTGTTCGCGATCGCCGACGACCGCCTCGCCACCAGCTGAGTCAGGCCCAGCGGGCCACGCGGTCGCCGCGGGCGGCCGCGCGGTCCGCGCCGCGCAGCACCACCGTGGCGCGGCCGGTGACCGCCGGGCGCGCTGCGACCTCGGCGACGGCGGTCGCGTGCTCGGCAGCGTCGACGCCGAGCACGTCGGTCTGGTCGGCGAACGCCGCGATCACCTCGGCGTGCGTGCGCGTGCCGTCGCTGTCACGGATCGCCGCACCCTCGGCGGACGCGACGCAGGCGGGCGGGGCGTCCGGGAACAGCTGGACCTCCTCGGACCACACCAGCAGCGGCGAGGTGGTGGTCAGCCCGCCGTCCACCGCGTCGCCGACCACGAAGCAGACCTCGACGTCGGGGGCGGTGCGCGTCTCGTGCACGACGGCCGCCACGGCGCCGTCTGCGTCGCCCGTCGCGACGCAGCCGCCGGCCCACCACACCGCGGCGCACACCGCGGCCAGCTGCCACGACGGGGGCAGGTCCACGAACACCACGTCGCCGGGCTGCAGCTGCGCGTCGGTCTGCAACAGGTGGCTGCCCTTCGCAGCCCACTGGGCCAGCGTGACGAAGCCCTGCTCCTGGCGCCCGTCAGCGCCGAGCACGGTCACGGCCGGCTGCTGCCCGAGCGCCTGCGCGCGAGCGCTCAGCCCCCGCGAGAGGTCGGACGGAACGGGCAGGGAGGGACGGCGCTGGAGCTGCATGACGGCCTTCTGGACGGTGGTGCTGCGGGGGAGTGTCGGACCGCGAGGGTGCCGGAACCCGCTGGTAGCGTCCGACGTTGTGCCCGGTGCCTCCCGACACGGCCCCTGTAACGGTGATGTCGCAGTGATCAACTCCAGGGTCTCGCCGTTCCGCTCCGTGCGGATGCGCGAGCGTCCACGCCTCCGAAACGCACAGCGCACGACCGCCCTCCTCGGAGCCGTGGTGGCGCTGGCGCTGGTCGTGGGTGCCATGGGGACCTGGATCGTCGCCGCCCAGCGCATCGAGGGCACCTCCGTGGTCGCACTCGACCGCGAGCCGGACGAGACGCGCAACATCGTGGTCGCGCTCGCGCTGGCCACGGACGGCCCCGTCGACGGCGTGTTCCTGCTCCAGGTCAGCGAGCTTCGCGACGACCCTGCCGTGCTGATCCTGCCGGTCGGCCTCGAGGTCGACGTGGTGGACCGCGGCGTGCTGACGCTCGGGCGCACCGCCGAGGTCGGCGGGATGGCGCTGCTGGTCGAGGAGGTCGCCGAGTACAGCGACCTCGAGATCCATCACTACGTGCGCATCGACCGCACGGCGCTCGCGCACGCGGTCGACCTCAACGGCGGCATCGAGGACTGCCCCGACAAGGACGCGCTCGCGTGCCCGAACCGGCTCGGGTCGGAGGTGCTCGAGCAGCTCGCCGCACCCGAGGGCGCCGTCTCCGGCCCCGACCGCGTCCGCGCGTTGGCCCGCGTCGGTGCGCTGGTCGGCGGCGAGGTGGCGCGTGCCCGCACCGTCATGGACCCGCGCCGCGGGCTGCGCTGGGCAGACGCGTGGAAGGCGACCATCCGCACGGACGAGGACCCCGGTCCCGGTGGCGCGCGTGACCTCGCGCGCATGCTGGCGCGCTTCGACGTGGAGACCCTCGACGTGCGCGTGCTCCCGGGGCTGGTGGACGGCGGCAGGCTGACCGTCGCGCCCGAGGACGCGGCGCTGCTGCTGGAGGCGTTCGCGAAGGTCGAGCCCCTGCCCGCCGACCTCGGTATCGAGGCCCCGCGCGAGCTCGTCCCGACCGACGTGGTGGTGCAGGTGCTCAACGGTGTGGGCCGCGCCGGCATGGCCGCCGAGATGGCGGAGTTCCTGACAGACAGGGGGTTCACCGTGTCCGAGACCGACAACGCGCCGCGGTTCGACCCCAGGGCTCCCACGCGCATCGGCTACGCCACCCCCGCGGAGCTGCCGCTCGCCGAGCTCGTCGCGTCGTTCCTCCCCGGCGCCGACGTCGTGCAGCTGATCTCCGCCCCGCCCCCGGGCGTGAACATCGTCGTGACGGTGGGCGCCAACGGGACGGGCTCGTGATGGTCGAGGCCGGCGCCTGGGGCCCCGTCGCACGTGGTGGCCTCGGACCCCGCTGGCCCCGCCGCCTGATGGCGCTCTCGGCGGTCGTCTCGGTCGCGATGGTCACGGCGTACGGCTCGATCGCGACGCTCGCCGTCCAGACGGTGCGGGACAACATCGAGCTCGTCCAGGTCGGCGGCCTCGAGTTCGCCCAGGACGGCCAGCCGTTGCACGTGCTTGTGGTCGGCTCGGACGCACGCGACAAGCTCACCGAGCAGGAACGCCGCGAGCTGAGCCTCGGCGCCTTCGAGGGCGCCCGCTCCGACACCGTGATCCTGCTGTCGGTCTCGGCCGACCGGCAGAACGTCTCGTTGATCTCGATGCCGCGGGACCTCGTCGTGGCGGACACCGACGGCGGCATCGCGAAGCTCACCGAGACCTTCAGCGACGGTCGTGACGAGCTCGTGCGCGCCGTCAGCGAGGACCTCGGCTTCCCGGTCAACCACTACGTCGAGGTCTCGATCACCGGCTTCATGCAGACCGTCGAGGTGGTCGGCAGCGTGCAGCTGTGCCTCGACGAGCCGCTGTACGACCGCAAGGCCGGCGCCGCGTTCGAGGCCGGCTGCCAGGAGATGAACCCCAAGGAGGCGCTGGCCTACGTCCGCTCGCGCCAGGGCGGCCTCGGCGACTTCGAGCGCATCCAGCGCCAGCAGGCGTTCCTGCGCGCGCTGCTGGGACGCGTCATCGACACGCAGCTGCTGCTCGACCCGGGCCGCATGCTCGAGGTGGCGCAGGAGGTCTCCAAGAACGTCAAGACCGACGACACGCTCACCATCAACCGCATGGTCGGCCTCGCGCAGGACCTCCAGGGCGCGATGGACGGCGACGTCGAGATGGTCACCGTCCCCGGCTACACCCAGGCGCTCGACGACGCTGGCCAGACCAAGTCGTTCATCATCCCGTACGGGCCGGGTCTGCAGGCCCTGCTCGACGACCTCGCCGCCGGCCGCGAGCCTGCGTCGCGCGGGGACGCCGAGGGGCGTCGTGAGGTGGCGCTGGAGCTGTGGACCGGCGGGCGCTCCGGCGCGGGCGTGGTCGAGTCCACCCTGCAGTGGGGCGGCTTCCGCCCCCGCGTCTCCGGGTCCGGCTCGGTGGACGCCGGCGCGACCACCACCGTGTACGCCGCTCCGGGCTTCGAGGAGCAGGCGGGCTGGGTCGCCGCCCACCTCGGCGCCGCGGTGGGTCAGCTGCCGATCGGCGTCACCCTCTCCGAGAGCACGCAGGTCGTGGTGGCCGTCGGCGACGACGCCGGCTCACGCTCCGAGCCGGCCTGACGCCCGACGCCGCCGGTCCCCGGTCTCCGGTCCTGCTCAGTCCTGTGCGGGCGGGACGGCTCCGTCGACCTCGTTCGCGGAGATGACCGCAGCCGGGACGGTGATCTGGAACGGCTTGCTGAAGTTGCCCAGCGTGCCGTTCACGTCGGAGCTGCGCGCGGTGGTGATCAGCGGCAGCTCGAGCGTGGCGCCGCCGACGAGCACCGGCTGGCCGGTCACGCCCGGGGTGTACCAACCGTCCTCGGACGCGGCGATGTAGACGCCGATCCGGTGACCGGCCCGCACGACCCAGTCGTTGGGGTTCATCAGCACGTCCATCGCCTCGGGCTGGCCCGTGGCGGCGAACGCGGTGCGGGTCGCGTAGGCGACGCGGCTGATCAGGTACGCCCTGCCGTTGCTGTCGATGTCGTACACGCGAGCGACGAGGTGCTGCTCGGGTGTCTGCGCCCCGAGGTCGGCGCGGAGCCGCATCTCACCGGCGATGTGCGCGTCGTGCGGCAGCGCCGGGGTCACCGACCACACGCCGTCACCGCGCGCGGGCCCGCCCACGACGGCCTCGGGGAGGTCGTCGTAGCTGCCCTCGTTGAGCTCGAACGTCCACGGCGCGACGTCCGCCGGCGGCCACTGCGTCTCGGTGCGCCAGAAGCCGCCAGGACCACCGGACTGGATCGTCGCCTTCGGGTCCTCGACCGACGGGGCCGTCCCCAGCAGGTGCTCCTCGAAGAAGCGGAAGCTCTGGTCGAGGAAGCCCTCGAGGCCGGTGTACTGCGACTCGTTGCCGCGCTTGTGGTCCCACTGGCCCCAGATCACCTCGAGGTCGCCGCTCAGCGCCTGCACGACGTCGAGGCCCACCGGCTTGGTGTTGGCGTCCCAGAACCCGTTGTGCCACAGCACCGGCACGTCAGAGCCGTCCTCGACGACCTGGCGGTACGGCTCGAGGTCGTCCCAGTACACGCTGTCGCGGTCGCCCACGGTGTTCATGCCCTGCCAGTCGACGGCGCACTTCGGCCGGCCCTCGGCACCGTCGACCTGCGCGAGCGCGTACTCGGTGCTGGTCGCTGAGCCGGTGGACTGGGTCGGGAACAGGTCGTCCGCCACGTACACGCTGGTGGTGGCGTAGCGGCCGGTCGCGTAGTGGACGCCGTTCTGCCACAGCGCGGTGTACGCGGACAGCCCGGGTGCCTGGATCACGGCCGCCTTGAGGTGCTCGCAGGGCTCGTGGAGCGCCAGCACCTCCTCAGCGGCGTCGTAGGACTTGCCCCACAGGCCGACGGCCCCGGTCGACCAGCTGGCGTCGCCGGCGAAGTCGACGTGGGTCTTCATGTCGAGGTACTCGTCGTTGCCGTAGTACTGGAAGCACCCGCCTGACCCGCCGAACCCGCGGACGTCGGCCGCGACGTACGCGTAGCGCCCCGCGGCGAACGCCGGGTGGGTGAACAGCTCCGGGAACCGGACCGGGATCTCGCTGTCGAAGAAGCCGAGCCCGAGCGCGCCACCGTTCGGCGAGGTGTACGGCGTCACGGACAGGATCACCGGGTGCTTCTCGTCCTGCGCGCGGTCCTTGGGGAGGTAGACCGCGGCGTGCAGCTTCACGCCGTCGTGGCCCTCGTACCAGTGGTCGGTGAGCTCGTAGCCGGCCGGTGCGAGCTCGGCCCGCTCCGCGCTGGCCTCGGCGGTGCTCGCCTCGTGCGAGGAGGGTGCAGGCGCGAACGCGGCAGCACCGGAGACGGTGGCGGCGGCGACGCCGAGCGCGAGCGCGCGGCGGGTGCGAAGGAGGGGCACGGAGCGTCCTGGGAGCGTCGAGAGCGTGGGGGTTCGGTGTGTGTCCCGGTCTTCGCCGCCCGGGCCCTCGACCCCTGCTCACGTGCCGACACGGTGTGCCGGCCGCACGGCGCTGGTACACCGCCACCCCACAGGGGGACTGCATGAAGGTCGTGGTGACAGGGGCAGGCGGCGGGCTCGGGCGTGCGTTGCTCGAGGGCTGGGCCGAGCAGGGCTCGCTCGCCGAGGGCGACGAGGTCATCGGCCTCACCCGCGAGGAGCTCGACATCGCCGACTCCGTCG
>JBFGFG010000070.1:0-9880 GCA_041579655.1 Nitriliruptoraceae bacterium | reverse complement strand
CGGGAATGCCGGTGACCTCGCGAAAGCGTGACGAGAAGTAGGAGAAGCGAAGCTCCGCGTCCATCTCCCAGTAGAAGTCGGACGCCGACTCGGCGAAGCTGCGAAAGCGCGCCTCGCTGTCGAGCAGCGCCTGCTCGGCGGCCTGCATGCTGCGCAGGCGAGCCATCTCGTCGTCGAACCGCTCGACCTCGGCCGCGAGCGCGATGCGGCTGGTGATGACGGTCTCGAGCGCGGTGCGGTCGGTCTCGGTGATGACGTCGAGGTACGAGGACCGGTCGAGCGCGGACTGCACGTCGCCCGACCCAAGCAGCAGCTCGATCTCGGCGCCGCTGCCGTTCATGAACAGGTCCACGGCGCGCGACTGCATGCCGGACTCGAGCCGGGCCGCGTCGGCCCGGAGCGTGTCGAGCCGCTGGCCGGCGAGCGCGACCTCGATCTCCTGCAGCCGGACCTGGTCCGACGCAGCGTTGACGCGCGCCTCGAGCTCGGCGAGCTGGGCGTCGGCCTCGGCCAGCGCTGCAGCGGCCTGTTCCTGCGTCTGCGAGGCGTCGGACAGGCGTCCGGCGATCTCGTCGACGTTGCGACGCGCCTGCTGCAGCAGCGGGTGCTCGTCGGAGCCCTCGGCGGCTGACGCCAGCGGGACCGTCGAGAGACCGATCGCGAGAACGGTGAGGAGTGCGGGGATGGCGCGACGGATGGATCGCTCGCAAGGTGGGGGAGAAAAACGTCATCGGTGACCGCGGCCACCGATGAGCACAACGAGGTTACCGGGCTTGCGTGACGCCCCCGGCCGCCTGCCGCACAGGGAACTCACGTAACCCCACGTCGGCTAACGTCACACGTCGATGCGTGGCCGTTCTGCACGGCCACCTGAACGCAAGAAGGATCCCACTTGTCCCGGCGCGCCCAGATCATCTCGGGCAGCGTCGGCGCCCTGGTGCTGCTCATGCTCATCGCCGCTGCCGCCGTGGCGGCCGTTCGCAGCGACCAGGTCGTCCCCGGTGTCACGGTCGAAGGCCTTGACGTCGGAGGGCTCGACGCCGACGCCGTCCGCACCAAGCTCGCTCCGCTGGCCACCGCGCGGTCCGAGGACGGTCTCGTGTTCACCCACGACGGCACCGAGTTCGTCGTTGACGCCGTCGAGATCGGCGTCGCGGTCGACCTCGACGCTCTGGTCGCAGAGACGCTCGCAGCGGGCCGGGACGGCAGCTTCGTCGGCGACGCCCGCGCGTCGCTGTTCGGGACCGAGTCCGACCTCGTGGTCAGCATCGACCTCGACGAGGACGCGCTGGCGGCGCGCATCGCCGAGATCGCGGCCGCGGTCGACACCGAGATCTCCAGCGGCGGCGTGGTCGTGGACCCCGTCACGCTGACCGTCACCAGCAACGACCCCGTCGTCGGCGTCATGACGCTCCAGGACGAGGCCACGACCGCCGCCACCCGGGCGCTCGAGGCGGCCGGGGCCGAGACCGTCGAGCTGCCGGTGGAGCGCACGCTGCCCGAGACCGACGCGCAGGACGTGGCCGAGATCGCCGAGCAGGCGGAAGCTGCGATCGCGGACGACCTTCGTGTCACCAGCGACTCGGGCGCCGTCACGCTGACCCCGCGCGAGCTCGCACCTGCGATCAGCTCGCAGGTCGTGCCCGGCGACGCGAGCTCGCTGGAGCTCGTGGTGTCGCTCGACGACTTCGAGGAGCACCTCCTCGAGCTGCTCCAGCCGCTGACGGTCGCCGCGAAGGACGCGAGCCTCTCCGCGCCGAAGAACCCCGGCGTCACGTTCGACGACAAGGACGACGCCACGTGGCGTCCCCGTCCGGCGTCGGTGTCGGTCGTCCCCAGCAAGCCCGGCACCGAGATCGACCCACCCAAGGCTGCCGTGCAGCTGACCGACACGGTCCGCACCGCCGCTCGCGAGCTCGAGCTCGAGCTCGAGGTCGTGCGCGCCGAGTACACCACCGAGATGGCGCAGGCGGCGAGGCCGGACACCCTGCTGTCGACCTTCACCAGCTACCACAAGTGCTGCCAGACCCGGGTGCACAACATCCAGCGGCTCGCCGACATGGTCGACGACACCACCGTGCTGCCCGGCGAGCAGTTCTCGATCAACCAGATCTCGGGCGTGCGCGAGTGCAGCAAGGGCTTCCGTGCGGCCGGCATGATCCTCGACGGCGAGATCGTCGACTCCTGCGGCGGCGGTGTCTCGCAGTTCGGCACCACGACCATCAACGCGGTGTTCTTCGCCGGCCTCAAGGCGGACGCGTACAAGCCCCACAGCTTCTACATCTCCCGCTACCCGATGGCCCGTGAGGCGACGCTGAACTACCCCTCGCCCGACATCGACGTGCGGTTCACCAACGACACCGGTGCGCCGATCCTCATCCGGACGGCGCACACCGGGACCTCGATCACGGTCTCGTTCTACGGCCGCTCGGACGTGACCGAGGTGCGGGCCGACGTCGGTTCGAAGCGCAACATCAAGCCGTTCCCGAAGGTCCGTCGGGTGAACCGCAGCCTGCCGGCCGGTACCGAGAAGCAGATCCAGGGCGGCCAGGACGGGTTCCGCGTGTCGCTCACGCGCACCGTCGTGCGGGGACAGTCGGTGAAGACCGACGACTGGTCCAACACCTACGTGCCCGAGACCGAGATCCACGAGTACAACCCGGACAAGCCGTCGCCGAAGCCGTCGCCGTCGCCGACCGTCCCGCCGAGCCCGAAGCCCACCGAGCCGGTGCCCGCGCCGAGCGAGCCTGCGCCGGCGTCACCCACCCCCTGACACCTCCGGGCGGCTTGCCGAACTGTCAGGCGGCGGTCACGGTGCGACGTTCCCGGAACGGGGGCAGCGCGCGCAGCCCTGTCGCCGGCCGTGGCGACGTGATGTCCGCAGCGTCCTCGAGCACGCGCACGAGCGGTCGCTGCCAACGGCCCTGCGGCTCCTCGAGCCAGCCCGCGAACGACGCACGCACCGGCGCGGTGCCGTCCGCGAGCCGTGGTGCGACCCGGACCGCGACCGCGCGCTCGAGGTAGCCGACGCGCCACGGGGTCCCTCCCCCGTCGGCCCACACCGCGACAGCGTGCACGTCCGCGGGGTTGTCCGGCTCGACCCGCAGGGTGAGCACGGTGCGGCCGAGCGGCGCGCCCCCCGGCGGCAGGCTCGCGAAGCGGTGCCCGCGCACGGGTGTGTGGAACGGACGCAACGTGGGGCGCGAGGCCGCAGCGGCGGGCGGGAGCGGGGCTGGTGTCGTGTTCATGGGGACACCGTGCCATCCCCCTGTGACATGTACTCCGGGCAGCGGTCCTTGCGGGGGCAGAACCGACACCAACGGCCCGCCGCGAGGCGCTCGGGAGCGTCCTCGTGGGACAGGCGCGCCGCCTGCGCGATCCCGTCCACGGCGCGCCGAACCGCCGAGCGCAGCAGCTCCTCGCTGACGTCCTCGACGTCCCACGCGCCCTCGGCGACGTAGAAGCTTGCCCAGCGGTACGGCGGCTGGCGGTGCTTGAGCGTCAGCAGCAGCGCGTAGAAGCGCAGCTCCTGCCGCTCCTGGGCCGGGCGTCGCATGCCGGTCTTGAAGTCGACCAGCAGCATCCGTGACGCCTCGTCGCGCACGCGGCCGAGCGTGAGGTCCGGCGTGCCCAGCAGCACGACCCGGCCCCCGACGAGCTCGGCACGCACGCTCTGCTCGAAGCGCGGATGCAGCCAGGACGGCAGCAGCGGCCACACGTCACGGTGCTCGGTGAGCTGCTGCTCGACCTCCTGCCGGACGCTGGCGGCCTGCAGCTCGTCCAGCCCGTTGCAGTACGCCGCGAGCGCCGCGTCGCGAGAGCGGGTCGACACCTCGTGCCACACCGCCTCCACCAGCGCCTCGGGGCTGCGGTCGCGCCGGGTGTCGTGGTCGCGCTGGATCGCGAGGTGCGACAGCGTGCCGACCGCGACCGGTCGCGAGAACGTGAACGGCTCCTCGAGCGCGGAGCGGTACAGCCCGTCGCACACGAGCCGGTCCAGCCGGGACTTCGACACGAACATCGACGAGCCGTAGCGGTCGCCGGCGGACACTGCGCCACCGTCGTCGAGCAGACCGTGCTCGGCCAGCACCCGCCGCGCGCCGTCCTCGAGCTCGGTGCGCAACGCGTCGGCGAGCCCCGGGTCGAGCACCGGGCGCGGGGTGTCCCACGCCAGCAGCTCGTCACGGAGGCGGATCTGCGCAGCGGTGGTGACGTCCATCGGCCGCACGCTACAGACGAGGTGCGACGTCGCGGCTCACCAGGACCCGAGCTGGCGCAGGGTGTCGTCGTCGAGGTCCGCGCTGACCAGCGTCCCGTGCGCCACCAGCACCGGGACCCCGCCGATGCCCTCGCCGCGGGCCGTGTGGGTGCGGCGCCGCACGGCGGCCACGATGCGCCCGTCCGCCAGCAGCGCGTCCACCAGCTCGTCGTCCAGCCCGACCGAGCCCGCGAGCGCCGCGACCACCGACGGGTCACCGAGGTCGGCGTCGTCGCGCCAGTAGGCCCGGTACGCCGCGGTGCGCCAGGCCGCGCCGAGGCCGGCGTCGTCGGCGAGGTCCGCGATCGCGTGCACCAGCGCCGTGGGCGGGCGCAGCGAGGGACGCCGCAGCGTCAGCCCGAGGGCCTCGGCTGCGGGTCGCACCCGCTCGAGCTCCTCGAGCACGTCCAGCGTCACCGGGACGGTGGCGTCCAGCCCGAGCACGTCCAGCCCCCGGAACGTGACCAGCAGGCCCTCGTCAGCGAGTCGCTGCAGGCGCGCCACGGCCACCGCCGAGGCGGGGCTGGTGATGTCGTGGGTCAGGGTGAGCACACGCCGAGGCTACGGTCCCCCGCTGGACCGGAGGTGCAGGTGCTGACGCTCGACGAGCTGACCTCGACCGTGCCGCAGACCGGACGCCTCGAGCGCGTGCTGCTGCGGCCGGCCCGACGCGAGCAGCCGGTCGAGGTGTCGGTCGCCGAGGCCCGCGTGGACGTCGGTCTCGTCGGTGACCGGCACGGCGCGCGCCGCCGGACCCGGCCGTCGAAGCGCCAGGTCACGCTGATCCAGGCCGAGCACCTCGACGTGGTCGCACGGCTGCTCGGACGCGACGCGATCGACCCTGCGCTGCTGCGCCGCAACCTCGTGGTGTCCGGCATCCCGTTGCTCGCGCTGAAGGGGCTGCGGTTCACGATCGGCGCGGTCGAGCTCGAGGGCACGGGGCCCTGCCACCCGTGCTCGCGCATGGAGGAGACGCTCGGCGAGGGCGGCTACCAGGCGATGCGCGGCCACGGCGGTCTCAACGCGATCGTGGTGAGCGCCGGGGTGCTACGGGTGGGCGACACGGTCAGGGCTGGTCACCCACGGTGATCCGGCGCAGGCGGTCCGCTGCCCACGCGCTCCACGAGCCGACGAACAGCCGCCCCTGCCCGCGACCGATGTGCTCCAGCACGAGCAGGTCGTGGCAGGCGGTCACGCCCGAGCCACACGACGCGATCGGCGTGGTGCCCTCGGGGACCATCGGGCCGTAGATGGCTTCGAGCTCGTCCTTGGGCCGCAGCAGCCCGTGCTCGTCGAGGTTCTCGGTGTACGGGGCGCTGAGCGCGCCCGGGATGTGGCCAGCGCGGTCGTCCGGTCCTGCGGAGTCGCCGCGGTAGCGCTCGCGGTCGCGGGCGTCGAGCACCAGCTCGGCCTCGGCGACGGCGTCGATCGCCACCAGGCGGTCCTTCGGCCACGGCTTGAGCGGCACGAGCGTCGGGGTGGTGGGCACCGGCTCGGTCTGGATCGGCTCTCCCCACGCGGCGAGACCACCATCGAGCAGCGCCGCCGGGAACCCGGTCGCACGCAGCATCCACACCAGCCGCGCGGCGAGGCCGCCGACGCCGTCGTCGTACGCGACCACCGGCCGCTCGCGGCTCAGCCCGAGCCGTCCGAGCGTTGCCGCCCACGTCGCTGGGTCCGGCAGCGGGTGGCGGCCCGCCTCCTTGGTGGGCGGTGCGGCCACGTCGCGGTCGAGGTCGACGTACACCGCGCCGGGGATGTGCCCGCCGAGGTAGCCGGACTCCCCCGGGACGCCGTCCTTCCCCCATCCGAGATGGCAGACGACGACCTCGTCGAGGTGCTCACGCAACCACGTGGCGCTGACGAACGGCTCCATCGAGCGACCTCCTGGGGGACGACCCGCGACCGATGACGGACCCGGCGAACCTAGTCGGTCGCCGGGTCCGCTCGGTGCATGGCTCAGTACGTGGGGATGCTCGGGTCGACCTGGCGCGAGTACGCGTTGATGCCGCCGAACAGGTTGTAGGCCTTGAACCCGGCGTTGCGCATCAGCTCGGTGGACTCCCGGCTGCGCGCGCCCGACTTGCACTGCATCACGTAGGTCTTCGCGTCGTCGAGCTCGGCCAGCTTCGACGCGAGCGTGTCCTTGGGGATCAGCACGCTGCCCTCGATGCGGCTGATCTCGTACTCGTGCGGCTCGCGGACGTCGATGAGCACCACGTCAGGGCGCGTGGACCAGTCCTGCGCGTACTCGCTGGGCAGGATCTCGTCGCTGGAGCCCTCCTCGCCCTCCTCGCGGTCGTGCGCGGGCATGCCGCAGAACTGCTCGTAGTCGATGAGCTCGGTGACGGTCGGGTTCTCGCCGCACACGGGGCAGTCCGGGTCCTTCTGCACCTTGACGTACATCCAGTGCTGCTCGAGCGCGTCGTACAGGCCGAGGCGTCCGATCATCGGCTCGCCGAGACCGGCGAGCAGCTTGATGCCCTCGGTCGCCTGCGCGGTGCCGATGTGGCCGGCCATCACGCCGAACACGCCACCCTCGGCGCAGTTGGGGACCATGCCGGGCGGCGGCGGCTCCGGGAACATGCAGCGGTAGCAGGGGCCTTCCTTGGCGTAGAACACGCTCAGCTGGCCCTCGAAGCGGAAGATCGAGCCGTACACGTTCGGCTTGCCGAGCAGCACGCAGGCGTCGTTGACGAGGTAGCGCGTCGGGAAGTTGTCCGTGCCGTCGATGACCAGGTCGTACGGCTCGATGACCTCCATCGCGTTCTCGGACGTCAGGTAGAGCTTGTGCGCCACGACCTCGGTCGAGGGGTTGATCGCCTTGATCGCCTGGATCGCGGAGTCGACCTTGTGCATGCCGAGGGTGTCCATCGAGTGGATCACCTGACGCTGCAGGTTCGAGGCCTCGACGATGTCGTCGTCGACGAGCCCGATCGTGCCCACGCCCGCAGCCGCGAGGTACAGCGCCAGCGGCGAGCCGAGACCGCCCGTGCCGACCAGCAGCACCTTGGACGCCTTGAGCCGCTCCTGCCCCTCCATGCCGACCTCGGGGATGATGAGGTGGCGCGAGAGTCGAGCGATCTCGTCGTTCGTGAGAGGCTCGCGGCGATCGACGACCGGCTGCATCGGTGGGTCCTTGAGGAGGAGTGCGGTGCCACGGTAGGCACCGTCCACGAGTGTCAACGCCGCGGTCCTCGGATGCCCGTCCCGCGCAGTGCCAACCGTGCGAACAGCGACCACACGTACAGTCGGGCCCGACCACAGGAGCACGCCGTGATCGTCTCGTCCACCTCGTCACCAAGTGATCTCCGGCAGGTGGGAGACACGGCGGCCTCGCTGGTCGAGAACGCGGTCGCCGCCCTCCCCCGGCTCGCGGTCGCCATCGCCATCGCCATCGTGTTCGTCCTGCTCGGCAGGCTCGCCCGGTGGCTCCTGGCCCGACGGTTCGCCAGGACGCGCACGCCGAGCTTCACCGACGTGATGAGCCGCGTCGGGGGCGTGGCCGTGGTGACGGCCGGCGTGCTGATCGCGATCACCGTCACCTTCCCGAGCGTGAAGCCGGTCGACGTGCTCGCCTCGCTGGGCTTCTTCTCGGTCGCGGTCGGCTTCGCCTTCCAGGACATCCTCGAGAACAGCCTCGCCGGCATCCTGCTGCTGTTCCGCCAGCCCTTCCAGGGCGGCGACCAGGTCGACGTCGACGGCATGCGCGGCACGGTGCAGGAGATCACGATCCGCGAGACTCGCATCCGCACCTTCGACGGCGAGCTGCTGATCGTGCCGAACGCGGACGTCTACAAGAACCGGATCCTCGTCCAGACCGCGTACGCAGAGAAGCGCTGGTCGGTGATCGTGGGGGTGAGCTACGACGACGACCTCGACACCGCCCGACAGGCGGCGATCGGTGCCGTCGACAGCGTCGCCGAGGTGCTCGCCAGCCCACCGCCGCGGGCCCTGCTGGTCGAGCTCGGCGCCTCCACGGTGAACATCGAGGTGCAGTTCTGGACCGGGTCGCGGCAGGGCGACGGGCTGGTGACCCGCGACCACGTCATCGATGCGATCAAGACCGCGATGGACGAGCACGGCGTCTCGATGCCGTCCGACATCGTCGAGCTCGCCGCCACGCGCAGCTTCGCGCAGGCCCTGCGCGCCGGCGACCGCCCGGAGGGCTGAGGCACGACCCGGCGGGTCAGGCCTCGTCCAGCACCTCGAGGGTCTGGCGGGCGATCTCGTGCTCCTCGTCGGTCGGGACGACGAGGATGGCCGGGCCGCTGCCGGCGTCGATGCGCCGCTCCCCCGCGCCCCCGTCGTTCGCGGCGTCGTGGAGCCCCACGCCCAACACGCCGAGCCGCTCGCACACGCGCCGGCGCACCAGCGCCGAGTGCTCGCCGATGCCGGCGGTGAACACCAGGGCGTCGAGCCGGCCCAGCGTGGTGGCGTACGCGCCGACGTAGCCCGCGAGCCGGTGCACCAGCACGTCGAGCGCGAGCGTCGCTGCCTCGTCACCGGCAGCGGCGGCCTCCTCGACGTCACGCATGTCGTTGCTGCCGGCGAGACCCTTCAGCCCGCTGCTGCGGTTGAGCGCGTGGTCCACCTCGTCGAGCGTCATGCCGCCCTCGTTGACCATGTGGAACACCACGGTCGGGTCGACGTCCCCGCTGCGGGTCCCCATCACCAGCCCTGCCAGAGGCCCGAGCCCCATCGAGGTGTCGACGCTGATCCCCCCGTCGACGGCGCACACGCTGGCGCCGTTGCCGAGGTGCGCCGTCACGAGCTTCAGCTCCGCCAGCGGGCGTCCGAGCATCTCCGCAGCCCGCCGGGCGACGTACGCGTGGCTGGTGCCGTGGAAGCCGTAACGACGCACCCCGTGCTGCTCGTACCAGGCCTGCGGCACCGCGTAGCGGTAGGCGGCCGGCGGCAGCGTGGCGTGGAAGGCGGTGTCGAACACCGCGACGTGGGGCACGTCGGGCAGCGCGGTCATCGCGGCTCGGATGCCGGCGAGGTTGGCGGGGTTGTGGAGCGGGGCCAGCGGCACCTGGGCCTCGATGCCAGCCACGACGTCGTCATCGATCAGCACGGGCGCGGTGAACGCCTCACCCCCGTGCACGACGCGGTGACCGACGGCATCGACGTTGATCTGCTCGGCGCGCAGCACGCCGAGCAGGTCCTCGACGGCGGCCGGGTGGTCGGCAGGACCGCCGCCGTCCTCGCCGATCCGCTCGTACAGCCGCGTGAGCACGCGCCCGTCAGCGAGGCCGACGACCTCGGCCTTGAGGCTCGAGGAGCCGGCGTTGAGCACGAGCACCTTCATCGCACGGCCTCGGCGACGGCGGGCGCATCCGCGGCAGCGGCCGCGACCTGTGCCTGGATCGCGGTGATGGCCACGGTGTTGACCACGTCCGGGACGAGGCAGCCACGCGAGAGGTCGTTGACGGGGGCGTTGAGGCCCTGCAGCACCGGGCCGATCGCGACCGCTCCGGCGGAGCGTTGGACGGCCTTGTAGGTGGTGTTGCCGGTGTCGAGGTCGGGGAACACGAACACCGTCGCCCGCCCCGCCACCGGCGAGTCGGGCAGCTTCTTCGCGGCCACACCGGGGTCGATCGCGGCGTCGTACTGGATCGG
>JBFGFG010000069.1:0-9957 GCA_041579655.1 Nitriliruptoraceae bacterium | reverse complement strand
GCGGGGTGAGCACCGCCGCTCACGTGAGGGGACAGCGCTCAGCGTGTGGGACAGGGCGGGGGGCCTGGGGGACGTCAGCAGCGCTGCGCCCGCGCCGGTCAGCCGCGGGTGAGGCGGTCGTCGATGCCGCGCAGCGGGGTGCGCCAGCGCAGGCGTCGGCTCGCGGCGAGGGCCTTGCGGTCCACGGACGCCAGCGCGCGCAGGTGCCGGGCGACGGCCTCGACGGCTGCGGCCACCTCCGCGCCGGGCGGTTCGGGGACCACCTCGTCGGCGATGCCAAGCGCCTCGAGACGGGCGGCCGTGGGGTCCAGCAGCTCGGCCACCTCGGCGGCGCGGGTGGGGTCGCGGTGCAGGATCGCCGCCGCGCCCTCGGGCGCGATCACCGAGAACGTCGCGTGCTCCTGCAGCAGCAGCCGGTCACCGACGGCCAGCGCCAGCGCGCCGCCAGAACCGCCCTCGCCGACCACCAGCGCGACCACCGGCGCGCGCACGGCCAGCAGCTTCGCGGTCGTCATCGCGATGTGGTGCGCGATACCGCCGGCCTCGGCCGCGGCGGATGCGTCCGCGCCTGGGGTGTCCACCAGCGTCACCAGCGGCACGCCGAGCCGGTCGGCCAGCGCCAGGCCGCGCCACGCCGTGCGGTAGCCAGCCGGGCCGATCGGGTCGCCCGAGGGATCCATCGCGACCACCACCACCGACCGGGTGTCCCACCACGCGAGCGTGACGTCCACGGCGGTGTCCACGCCGCCGGCCCGGTCGCCGCGCAGCCGTGCGGCCACGTCGATGCGTTCGGCGCCCAGCAGCTGCGGGGCCCGGACCCGGTCGGGAGCACGGGCGCGCTGGACCTCGGCCCACGCGTCGGTCGGTGCGTCGGGTGGGGGCAGGGCGGGGAACGCGTCGACCACCACGTCCGACACCCACGCCGGCTGCATCGCGCGGTCCTCGCGAGCGCCGGTCGACCACAGCAGCACGTCCGCGAGCAGACGCACCAGCGCGGGCCGCTCGATGACGGCGTCGATGAGGCCAGCCGCGTGGGCGCCGGTGGCGGTGTGCGAGCCGGCCGGCAGCGGGCCGCCGGTGATCGCGGCGCTCACCCTCGGGCCTGCGAAGCCGATGGTCGCGCCGCGCTCGGCGACGATGATGTCGGCGAGGTTGGCGTGGCTGGCGAACACCCCGCCGGTGGTGGGGTCGCGCAGCACCGCGACCTGCAGCAGGCCGGCGTCCGCGTGCGCGGCTTGGGCCGCGGTTGTGGCCGCCATCTGCACGAGGCTGGCCATGCCCTCCTGCATGCGCGCGCCGCCGGACGCCGTCAGCAGCACGATGGGCAGCCGGGCCGCCGTCGCGGCGTCGTACGCGGCCGCGATGCGTGCGCCGGCGGCGCTGCCCATCGAGCCCCCGAGGAAGCCGAAGTCCCACGCGACGGCCACGAACAGCAGATCCGTGCCGCGCAGCGCTCCGACGCGCACGACCACGGACTCGTCCGCGTCGGTCTTCGCCCGCGCGGTCTCGCGCGCCACGTCGTAGCCGGGCCACGCCAGCGGGTCGGGGTCCACGTCGTGCGGTCCCCCCACCCCGCCGTCGGCACCGTCGGGCACGAGCCAGTCCAGCAGCGCGGTCGCGCCGACCCGCGCGGCGACGCGACACACGGGACACCAGCCGGGCACGACCTCGTCGAGCAGGCCTCCGCAACGCTCGCAGGTCACGTGGGCTCCCGGGTCCGGCTGGTCGCCGGACGGGCGGGCTCCGGCTGGGCCAGACGCTAACCGGCGCACGCGGGGCCGGGGGCGATGTGACGTGGTTGTCGAACGGGCCTACCCTCCGGCGGGTTCCACCACCTCGTGCAGCACCTCTGAAGGGCACCCCATGGCCGTCCGTGTCGTCGTCGCGAAGCCCGGTCTCGATGGGCATGACCGCGGGGCCAAGGTCGTCGCCCGCGCGCTGCGCGACGCCGGCTTCGAGGTCATCTACACCGGCCTGCACCAGACGCCGGAGCAGATCGTCGCCGCGACCCTCCAGGAGGACGCGCAGGCCGTCGGCCTGTCGATCCACTCGGGCGCCCACATGACGCTGTTCCCGAAGGTCGTGGAGCTGCTCAAGGAGGCGGGCGCGGACGACGTGGTCGTGTTCGGCGGCGGCATCGTCCCGCAGGAGGACGTCGACGCGCTGCTCGCGCAGGGCATCGCCGCGATCTTCACCCCGGGGACCCCGATCGGCGAGATCACCGAGTGGGTCCGCAGCAACGTCGCCGAGCGCGTCTGACCCGCTCGCGGGCGTTCGGCTCCCGCGCTCGCGGCAGCCTCGAAGTGACGCTCGCGCGGGTGCGAACTAGCCTCTGCTGCGCCCCCGCCTTGTGCGGGGGCGTCAGCGCGCCGCCGGACGCCGGCCCCGCGCCACCGCATCCGCGGCCCCCAACCACCGCCACATCACCGGAGCACCGATGGACCTCGTCGAGTACCAGGGCAAGCAGCTGTTCGGACGCAACGGCGTCCCCGTCCCGCCGGTCGGAGCCGTGTGCCGCACCCCCGACGAGGTCGAGGCAGCTGCCCGCGCCATCGACAACCCGCTGACCGTCATCAAGGCGCAGGTGAAGATGGGTGGCCGCGGCAAGGCCGGCGGCGTCAAGCTCGCCAAGAGCGCCGAGGAGGCCCGCGAGCACGCGGAGTCGATCTTCGGTCTCGACATCAAGGGTCACATCGTCAACGTGATCTACGTCGAGGACGCCTCGGACATCGCCGAGGAGTACTACCTCTCGATCCTCCACGACCGGGTCGCCAAGGGCTACCTCGTCATCGCGTCGCGTGAGGGCGGCGTGGACATCGAGAAGGTCAACGAGGAGACGCCCGAGAAGGTCGTCAAGCACACGCTGCTGCCGTCGGAGACCAAGGACGGGCTGGCCAAGGCCACCGCGCTCGACATCGTCACCCGCGCCAACCTCCCCGAGGCCGCGCTGGACCAGGCCGCCGACCTGCTGGTCGCGCTGTTCGGCTGCCTCGTCAACGAGGACGCCACGCTCTGCGAGATCAACCCGCTGATCCTCACCACCGACGGCCGCGTCATCGCGCTCGACGCGAAGGTGACGCTGGACGACAACGCCGCGTTCCGCCACGACGGTTACACCGAGTGGGACGTCGAGGGCATCGAGCCGTTCGACGAGCAGGAGTCGGCCGCCAAGGCCGCCGACATCGCGTACGTGAAGCTCGACGGTGACGTCGGCATCCTCGGCAACGGCGCGGGTCTGGTCATGGCCAGCCTCGACGTCGTCGCGCAGGCCGGTGGCGAGGCAGCCAACTTCCTCGACATCGGTGGTGGCGCGAACGCCGACACCATGGCGCAGTCGCTGAAGCTGGTGCTGTCCGACGGGCGCGTCAACAGCGTGCTCGTGAACGTGTTCGGCGGCATCACCCAGTGCGACCTCGTCGCGCAGGGCGTGCTCGGCGCGATGGACCAGCTCGGCGAGATCGACCACAAGCTGGTCGTGCGTCTCGACGGCACCAACGCCGAGGAGGGTCGTCGCATCCTCGCCGAGGCGAACCACCCCAACGTCGTGCCCGCCGCGACGATGGCGGAGGCTGCCGAGACGGCCGTCAAGTTCGCCGCCGAGCGTCGCGCCGCCACCGCGAACGCCTGACCGACCCACACGCGCGGCCCCAGCGGCCGCCAGAGAGAGGCAACACAGATGAGCATCTTCATCGACGAGAACACCCGTGTGGTCGTCCAGGGCATCGGCTCGCAGGGCACCTTCCACGCGAAGCGCAACCTCGACTACGGCACCAAGATCGTCGCCGGCACGCACCCGAAGAAGGGTGGCACCACGTGGGACGGGCTCGGCGTCCCGGTGCTCGGCACCGTGAAGGAGGCCGTCGAGAACGAGGGCGCCAACACCGCCATGGTGATGGTCCCCGCCCCGTTCACGAAGGCCGCGATCCTCGAGGCGTTCGAGGCTGGCATCGAGACGATCATCGCGATCACCGAGGGCGTCCCGGTGCACGACATGACCGAGGTGTACGACACGGTCGTGCGTGAGGGCGGCGTGCGTCTCATCGGCCCGAACTGCCCCGGCCTGATCAGCCCCGGCAAGGCGAACGTCGGGATCATCCCGGCGGACATCACCAAGCCGGGCAAGGTCGGCCTCGTGTCGCGCTCCGGCACGCTGACCTACCAGATCATGCACGAGCTGGCGCAGGCCGGCATCGGCATCTCGACCTGCGTCGGCATCGGCGGCGACCCGGTCATCGGCACCCAGTTCCTCGACGTCATCCAGGCGTTCGCGGCTGACCCGGAGACCGAGGCGATCGCGTTCGTCGGCGAGATCGGTGGCTCCGAGGAGCAGAAGGCCGGCGAGTGGATCGCGGCCAACATCCCCGACACCCCCGTCGTCGGCTACATCGCCGGCTTCGAGGCGCCCGAGGGCAAGCAGATGGGCCACGCCGGCGCCATCGTCAAGGAGGGCGGCACCGGCGGCGAGTCGGCCGCTGACAAGAAGGCGTTCCTCGGCGAGCTCGGCATCCCGGTCGCGATCAACCCGTCCGAGGCGGCGGAGCTGATGATCAAGCGCCTGCAGGGCTGAGACAGCCCAGCAGCGCAGGACGACGACGAAGCCCCCGCCAGCTGGCGGGGGCTTCGTCGTGCGTGGTGTCGTGCGTGGTGCGTTGCGTGTGGAGCAGGCTCAGTGGCCGTGCTCGTCCGGGTGCGACTCGCCCTCGTCCGGGTGCGACTGGCCCTGGCCGGCGCCCTCGTCGTTGGCGAACGCGTACTTCTCGGCGTGGCCCCGCACGACGGCCTGGTTGGTCGGCGAGAACGGGAAGGTGACGAAGTCGACGAAGTTGGTCATCAGCGTGCACGCGCCGGCGCCGTAGCCCGCGGCGTAGTTCGTGGCCGCGTAGGGACCGCATGCCTGGTAGTGGTGGTGGGCGCCCATCAGGTGGCCGACCTCGTGGGCGGCGACCTTGGCCGTGTACTCGGCGTAGAACTTCACGCCGATCGTGAACGCGGCGTCGGGGTCGAACTCGCCCGTGGCGAACGCTGTGCTGCCGTGGTGGACGCCACCGATGCAGTCGGCGAGTCCGGCGAGCCCGCTGTTGCCGCCGCTGGTGAGGTCGCGGTCGGTGAGCACGTACACCACGTCGGTGCCGGCGGGGCGCGTCCCGCCGTACTGCTGCTTGGCGAGGTTGATGGCGGCCTGGCCCTCCATCTTCGCTGCGCGGGTCCCGGACTTGAGGTCCGCGGCCTTCAGCACGTCGAAGCTCGCGTAGTCCAGCGTGACGTCGATGGCCGAGTAGGACTGCTTGCCCGCGGCGAGGTACCGCTTGGCGATGTCCTGGCCGAAGGCGTTGATCGCCGCCTGCCGCTCGTTGACGGAGGTCGCGGGGTTGTCCACCGTGGCGTCGAGCCCGCGGCTCTCGGCGAAGTCCAGCACGAGGCGCACGTGGAGGTTCACGGTCCCACCACCGAGGAACGCGTTGGGGCTCGCCTCGTCGGGCACGAGCTCGAGGCAGTCGTGGTTCGCGCCCTCCGGCTCGAACACGGCTGACGTGGCGGTCCGCTCGGCCTCCGCGACGAAGAACGAGGTGGGGGACATCGCCACGCCGGCGGCGGCGATGACCGCGACGGCGATGGCGCTGGTGCGACGCACATGGGCTCCTGGTGACGGCCTCGGTGAGGACTTCTGTGGCACAGATGCCCGTCCCTCCTCCAGCACATGACTTTCGGCCCTATCAACATCTCCTGCCGGTGGCATGCGCGACCTGCGCGCAGGGTGCTAACGCGGGGTGGCCGCGTACCGTCGCAGGGTGCGCTTGGCGTGGACGCCGTCCGCGCGGCGCACGGAGCTCGCGTAACAGCACCGAAACGGTCGGGACACCGACGGGACACGGCTCGCTGCGAGCATGCTCCACGTCGATCCGGGGAACCGCCGCCGGACGCCCGACAGCAACCAGGAGACGCCGTGAAGCTGGTCACCGCCATCGTCAAGCCGCACAAGGTCGAGGAGGTCAAGGACGCCCTGACCGAGGCCGGCGTGCAGGGCATGACCCTCAGCGAGGTCCGTGGGTTCGGACGTCAGCGCGGGCACACCGAGGTCTACCGAGGTGCCGAGTACCAGGTCGACTTCGTGCCCAAGGCGCGTCTCGAGGTGCTGGTCGGCGACGCGCTCGTCGAGACCGTCGTGGACGCCATCATCGCCGCCGCCCGCACCGGGCAGGTCGGCGACGGCAAGGTGTTCGTCACCGAGGTGTCGCGCGTCGTGCGCATCCGCACCGGGGACGAGGACGGCGAGGCCATCTGAGCCCGCGGGGCGTGGCAGCCCCGGCTGCCACGCCCACCCGATCGACGGAGCGCCCGTGACCGACGCCGCACGCTCCGAGCTGGACTCCTCCGGGTCCCCCTCGGCCGCCATCGCCGTGCGCCTGCGCGCACGGCTGAAGGCGCTGCGGGTCGACGGGCCGCTGCTGGGCCGGGCGTGGTGTCACGCGTGGACCGAGACGGTCGACGAGGCGCTGGCCGAGCTGTGGGCGCTGTCGCCCCGACCCGGCGACGTCACGCTGGTGGCCGTCGGTGGCTACGGCCGCCGCGAGATGGCGCCGGCCTCCGACGTGGACCTGCTGGTGGTGCACGACGACCTCGATCCGGATGCGCTCGACGAGGTCGCCCGCGCCATCCTGCACCCGCTGTGGGACGCCGGGATGAAGCTCGGCAACGCGGTGCGCTCGCAGTCGCAGCTGGTGTCCGACGCCCTCGCCGAGCTGGACACCGCCACCGCGGTGCTCGACGGCCGCGTCGTCGCCGGCCTGCCCGAGCGCTTCACCACCGAGCAGGCCGAGCTGGTGCGCCGGCTGCACACCAAGCCGAAGCGCTTCCTCGAGTCGCTCTCGGCGGCGGACGACGAGCGCCGCGCCAAGGCCGGCGACGCGGCCGAGCAGCTCGAGCCTGACCTGAAGAACGGCGCCGGCGGGCTGCGCGACCTGCAGTCGCTGCGCTGGGCCGCCGCCGCGCTGACCGGTCGGTCCGCGATCGAGGCGCTGGAGCCCGCCGGCTTCGTCGGCACGTCCGACCGCGACCGCTTCCGTGAGGCGGAGGACGAGCTGCTCGCCCTGCGCGTGGCGCTGCACATCCACACCGGCACGCCCGGCGACGTGCTGCGCATGGAGCACCAGCAGGCCGTCGCGGTGCTGATCGACGAGGTGGACGGTGCGACCGACCTCGACACCGCCGCCCACCGCGCGCTGACCCGCCACTTCCTCGCCGCCCGCACCATCGAGCACGCGCACGACCGGGCGTGGCGTCGGGTCCGCGCCGAGCTCGCGCGCGGTCGGTTCTCGCGCCGGCGCCCGTCGGTGGAGCTCTCCCACGGGCTCGAGATCGTGGACGGCACCGTGCGGCTGCCGGAGGACGCCTCGGCCACCGCGCCCGACCTGCCGGAACGTCTCGTGCGGGCGCTGCTGGCCGGGGACCACGTGCTGGACCGCCACACGGCCGGTCGGCTCCGGGCCGTCGCCGGGCAGTTGGTGGTCCCGCACCCGTTCCCCAGCGGGCTGCGCGACGCGCTGCGCCAGCTGCTGTGGTCGGGCCGCGCGATCCTGCGGGTCACCGCCGAGCTCGACGACGTGGACTGGCTGGTGGCGCTGCTGCCCGAGTGGGCGCCGCTGCGCGGACGACCGCAGCGCAACCCGTTCCACCTCTACGCGCTGGACCGACACGCCGTGCACGCGGTCGCCGAGCTCGGCCGCCTGGTGCAGGAGGAGGTGTGGGCCAAGGAGGCCCTCGCCGACGTGCCCGACCGCGAGGCGCTCGCGCTGGCCGTGCTGCTGCACGACGCCGGCAAGGCCCACGGCGAGCCGCACTCCGAGACAGGCATCCCGGTGCTGCGCAGCGTCGCGGCCCGCTGGGGGCTCAGCGAGGACTCCGCGGACTGGGCTGCCGGGCTCGTGCGCCAGCACCTGCTGCTGCCGGACGTGGCGACGCGACGCGACGTGACCGACCCGGCCGAGGCCCACGCCGTGGCCGAGGTGGTGGCGGACCGCGCGACGCTCGCCGCGCTGTGGCTGCTGAGCGCAGCCGACGGCATCGCGACGGGCCCCTCGGCGTGGACGACATGGAAGGCATCGCTCGTGGCGACGCTGGTGACGAAGGTGGACGCAGTGCTGGACGAGAGAGACCCCGCTGACCTCGAGGACGGCCCGGACGCGACCACGCAGGACGCGATCGAGATGGGCCCCTCGCTCGGTGTGGAGGAGGAGCTCGTGCGCGAGCACCTGCTGCAGCTGCCGGAGCGCTACGCGTCGGCGGTCTCGCCGCGCGCCGTGGTCCGCCACGCCGGGATGGCCTCGCCGACGCCGGGTCCGGTCGAGGTCCGCACCCGCGTCACGCCCGGCGAGGTGAGCGCGGACGGCGTGCGCTACGACGAGCTCGACGTCATCGCGGTGGACACGCCGGGCTTGTTCGCGAACGTCGCCGGTGTGGTCGCGCTGCACGGCGGCTCGATCCTCGAGGCCCACGCGCACACCCGCGCCGACGGCACCGCGGTGGACACCTTCACCGTGGTGCTGCCAGAGCACGCGACCGGCTCGTGGTGGGTGAGCGTCGAGGGCGACCTCGTGGAGGCCGTGTCCGGCCGCCTGGCGGTGCGCGCCCGCGTCGGCCGCAAGCAGGCCGCGGACCGGCGGCGCGTGGCGAAGCTCGAGCCGGTGGAGACCACCGTCAGCGTGTACGAGGACGCCGCGGGCGACACCACGCTGGTCGAGGTCCACACGCTGGACCGCGTCGGCGTGCTGTACCGGATCGCCGCCGCGCTGGCGGAGCTGCAGCTGGACCTGGTCGTGGCGAAGGTCGGCACGCTCGGCCACGAGGTGGTGGACGTGTTCGCCGTGCGCGACCCCGCCGGTCAGACGTTGGACGCCGACCACCGCGCCGAGCTCGAGCTGGCGATCAAGTCCTCGCTGGAGGAGTGAGGCTGCGGGTGAGGCGGCAGCGCGCGGTGGTGCCGCGGCACGGCATGTGCGGGCGGTCCGGCGAGTTACCGTCGCGCCCTGCACGAGCTTCCCGCTGACCCTGGATCCACGCGATGACCGCCGACACCTCCACGACCGCCATCCGGACGCCTGACCCCGCGCCCGCGGACGGCCGCCTCGGCATCCTCACGGTCGGCCTCGGTGCCGTCTCGACCACGTTCATCGCCGGCGTCGAGCTGATGCGTCAGGGCATGGCCGAGCCCGTCGGCTCGCTGGCCGAGCTCGGCACCGTGCGCCTCGGTCGCCGTGACGAGGGCCGCACGCCCACCATCCGCGAGTTGGTACCGCTGGCGGGGCTGGACGACATCGTGTTCGGCGCGTGGGACCCGTTCCCGGACGACGCGTTCGTGGCCGCGCAGCGCGCCGGCGTGCTGGACTCGGCGAAGCACCTCGAGCCGATCGCCGACCAGCTGCGCGCCGTGCAGCCGATGACCGCGGCGTTCGACAAGAGCTACGTCAAGCGCCTCGACGAGCCGAACGTCAAGACCGGCTCCAAGCGCGAGATGCTCGAGGCGATCCGCGAGGACATCCGCGCGTTCAAGCAGCGCGAGGGCTGTGAGCGCGTCGTGATGGTGTGGTGCGCCTCCACCGAGATCTACATCGAGCCGGGCGCGACCCACCAGACCATCGAGGCGCTGGACGCGGCCATCGACGCGCAGGACGCGTCGATCCCGCCGTCGATGCTGTACGCGTACGCCGCGATCCTCGAGGGAGTCCCGTTCGCGAACGGTGCCCCGAACCTCACCGTGGACGCGCCCGCGATCCGGGAGCTCGCCGAGCAGCACGGCGTGCCGATCGCCGGCAAGGACTTCAAGACCGGCCAGACGCTGCTCAAGACCGTGCTCGCGCCGATGCTCAAGGCCCGCATGCTCGGTGTGCACGGCTGGTTCTCGACCAACATCCTCGGCAACCGCGACGGCGAGGTGCTCGACGACCCCGAGTCGTTCAAGTC
>JBFGFG010000068.1:0-10086 GCA_041579655.1 Nitriliruptoraceae bacterium | reverse complement strand
CGAGCACGATGCGCTGCACGTTGTTCTCGGCCTGGGGCTCGGTGAGCCCGAGGCTGTTGACCTGCACGCCATAGCGGAAGCGGAGCGCCTTGTCGTCGGTGACGCCGTAGCGCTCCTGCGTGATGCGGTCCCACAGCTCGACGAAGGCGCGCATCTTGGCGACCTCCTCGACGAACCGGATGCCGGCGTTGACGAAGAAGCTGATGCGCCCCACGACCGTGGGGAAGTCCTCGTCCGGGACCTGGCCCGATGCCTTCACCGCGTCGAGCACGGCGATGGCGTTCGCCAGCGCGAACGCGAGCTCCTGGACCGGCGTCGCCCCGGCCTCCTGCAGGTGGTAGCTGCAGATGTTGAGCGGGTTCCACCGCGGCGTGTTGGTGTAGGTGAACGCCACCATGTCGGTGGTCAGCCGCATCGACGGCCCGGGCGGGAACGCGTAGGTCCCGCGCGAGAGGTACTCCTTGAGGATGTCGTTCTGCGTGGTGCCCATCAGCCTGGACACGTCCGCGCCCTGCTCCTCGGCGACCGCGACGTACAGCGCGAACAGCCACATCGCGGTGGCGTTGATCGTCATCGAGGTGTTCATCTGCTCGAGCGGGATCTCGTCGAACAGCTGACGCATGTCGTCGATCGAGGTGATCGGCACGCCGACCTTGCCGACCTCACCGGCCGCGAGCTCGTGGTCGGAGTCGTAACCCGTCTGCGTGGGCAGGTCGAACGCGACGCTCAGCCCGGTCTGGCCCTTGGCCAGGTTGGTCCGGTAGAGCTCGTTGGACGCCGCCGCCGAGCTGTGCCCGGAGTACGTGCGCATCAGCCACGGGCGGTCGCGTGTGGGCTTGCCGTCGGCGGGGGTCTCGGACATCGCTGCACTCCGTTGGTCAGGGCGCGCTGAGCGCCGGACCGGCTCCGCCGCCGCAGGGTACGGCGACGGCGTAGGGTTCCGGTCATTGCACCGATTGCACGACAACCGAGGAGTCACATCATGGGCCGCCACGTCATGGTCTGGGACGCACCCAACATCGACATGTCCATCGCCAACATCATCGACGGCAAGCCGAACATGGACACCCGTCCGGACCTCGCGCTGCTCGGTGAGTGGCTGGTCGATCGCGCCGAGCTCGACGACGAGGTCGAGGGCTGCGTGTTCGTCAACGTGGCCCCGCACGTCGCCGGTCCGATGCGCGGCTGGGTGCTGTGGCTGCTCGAGGAGGGCTACCGCGTCTTCGCCAAGCCGAAGGACGGCGACTCCGACGTCGACGACGACATGGTCGACCACCTGTGGCGCCGCTACGAGGAGGGTGACCTCGACGCGGTGTACGTCGGCTCCAACGACGCCAAGTGCTTCTACGACCCGCTGATGGAGCTCGCCGACAAGGGCGTGAAGGTCCACGTGCTCGGCTTCCCCGAGTTCGGTGGGCTGATGTCGGGCAACTCGACGATCGACTTCATCGACCTCGAGGACATCCCCGGCCTGATCCCGGCACCGCTGCCGCGGCTCACGCTCACCTCGCTGCCGATGGAGGGTCGCTGGTTCGAGCCGCGCGGCTCGCTCGGCGGACGCTGAGCCTTGGCCAGCATCGACGAGCTGCGGCCGCGCGTGCTCGAGGCGCTGGCCTCGGTCGAGGCCGGCGAGGTCGTCACCTACGGCGAGCTGGCCCTCGAGGCCGGTGCGCCGGGGCAGTCGCGGCTCGTTGGGCGCATCCTCGGTGAAGGGCACCGCGGCGTGCCGTGGTGGCGCGTCGTGAACGCGGCGGGGCGGCTCGTGCCCGGCCACGAGGCCGAGCAGCGTGAGCGACTCATCGCCGAGGGCGTCACGCTGACGGAGCGCGGCGTGCCGATGGGGCAACGATGAGCGGCGTGCGCGTACTGTCCGGGGCCGGACGAGCATGGAGCAGGACGTGGCGGACGCGGAGAAGGACGGCCTCGACGAGCGGCCGGCACCCAGCGGGATGGCCGGCTGGGTCGGCACCGAGGTCACGCTGCACCTGACCGGCGCCGGGCGGGTCAAGTCGCTGACCGGCGAGCTCACCGACCTCGCCGGTGACGGCTTCGTCATCGCCGAGTCGGACGCCGACTGGTGGGTGCCGCGCGGCGGCGTCCAGGCCGTGCAGCGCGCGAAGAAGGACGACGCATGAGCGACACGCTGAAGACCGGCAACGTCCGCTCCGAGGTCGGCCAGCTCAAGCGCGTGCTGCTGCACCGCCCCGGGCTCGAGCTGTCACGCATCACGCCGTCGAACATGGGTGAGCTGCTGTTCGACGAGCTGCTGTGGGTCGAGCACGCGCAGGCAGAGCACGACGCGTTCGCCGCGCTGCTCGAGGTCAACGGCGTCCAGGTGCTGCACGCCGAGAGGATGCTCGCCGAGGTCGTCTCCGACCCCGAGGTCGCTCGCGAGATCGTGCACCGCCACGTCACCGCTGCGACCTGCGGTCCGGTGGCCGTCGACCGCGTGCGCTCGTTCCTGCTGGAGCTGCCGCCGGACGCGCTGGTGGACCACCTGTTCGGCGGCGTGACGGTCGAGGAGGTCGGTCCGGGACCTGGCCTGGTCGGGGCCATCGCCAGCGACAGCGACCACTTCCTGAGCCCGCTGCCCAACGCGGTGTTCATGCGCGACTCGTCGGCCTGGATCGGTGACGGCGTGATGCTCTCGCCGATGAACAAGCCGATCCGTCACCGCGAGACCGACCTGATGCGGCTGCTGTACGCCAAGCACCCGGACTTCGCCGACGCGACCGTGTGGTTCGGCGACGAGCAGGACGCCCGCATCCCGGCAACCGTCGAGGGCGGCGACCTGCTGGTGGTCGGCGACCACGGCATCGCGGTCGGCATGTCCGAGCGCACCACGCCGCAGGGCGTGGAGTCGCTTGCCAAGAAGCTGTTCGCCGCCGGGGTCGTGGACCGCATCCTCGCCGTGGACCTGCCCAAGGTCCGCGCCGCGATGCACCTCGACACCATCGTCACGCAGGTCGACGTCGACGCGTTCATCACCTACCCCTCGATGACCAAGTCGCTGCGCACCTTCACCGTGACCCCGAGCAACGACGGCGGCGTCCACGTGGGCGAGGCGAACACGCTGCTGCAGGGCCTCGCGTGGGCCGCAGGCCTCGACCACGCCCGTGCGATCGAGCCGGCGCTCGGCTCGACCCGCGCCGAGCGCGAGCAGTGGAACGACGCCAACAACACCCTCGCGATGCGTCCCGGTCACGTGGTGGCCTACGAGCGCAACGTGGCGACCAACGAGATCCTCGAGAGCGCCGGCATCACGGTGCACACGATCCCCAGCTACGAGCTGCCGCGCGGTCGCGGTGGCCCGCGCTGCATGTCCTGCCCGGTCGAGCGTGACGCGCTCGACCTCGGCTGAGGCACCGACGACCGGACGCAGGAGCTCCTCATGCAGACGTCTTCACCCATGCCGCTGGGCCTGCCCGACGGTGAGTGGCTGCTGCCCGTGCTGGCGTGGACGCGTCCCGACGGCGGCGACGTGCGGCGACCGCCGGCGCTGGTGCTGCGCGTGGACCACGCCGAGGGCCGCGTACGGCTGGCGCCGCCGGACGGCTGGCGCGACCTCGACACCTTCTACGCCGTGGACGCGACGCTGGACGGGGACCGCCTCGTGCAGATGGAGCTCACCATCCCGGGCGTGCTGCTGGGGGCCGGCAAGGGCTCGACCGCGAGCTGGGAGCTGCAGCCGGGGCAGGACGCGCCGATGGTCGTCGCCGGCGCGACCGAGGGCGCGTTCACCGGCTCGGTCGCCGGAGACCCGGCCACGGGCAGCTGGCGCCACGACCCGGAGCGGGGGCTGCGCATCGACGCGGACCGCGAGGGTGCTCGCTCGGTGTTCAGCTGGATGCCGCGCATGCGTGACGGTGAGGTGGTGGGCCTCGAGGTGATCATCCACCACCAGCTCGGCGAGCTCGTCGGCGGCATGCAGATCCGGCTCGGTTGATGATCAACGCCATCGAGACGTCCGGTCTCACGCGCGAGTACGCCCCGGGCGTCGGTGCGGTGGACGTCGACCTCGCGGTGCCCACCGGCACCGTGTACGGCTTCCTCGGCCCGAACGGCGCCGGCAAGTCCACCACCATCCGGATGCTGGTGGGCATGACGCGCCCGGACCGCGGCACCGCGTCCGTGCTCGGGCTGGACCCGGTGACCGAGACGGTCGCGCTGAAGCGTCGCATCGGGGTGCTCTCCGCGGAGTCGGCCATCCCGCGCCACCACACGGCTCGCTCGCTGCTGCGGCTGCTGGCGTCGCTGCGCGGCGACGACAGCGTCGTCGAGCGCGGCGTGTCGCTCGCGGAGCGGCTCGAGCTGGAGCTCGACCGTCCGGGGCACGAGCTGTCGCTGGGGAACCGTCAGAAGGTGGGGCTCGTGGCGGCGCTCGCGCACGACCCCGAGCTGGTGGTGCTCGACGAGCCGAGCAACGGGCTCGACCCGCTGCTGCAGCGTGAGCTCGACGGCCTGCTGCGCGAGCTGACCCAGCGCGGCCGCACCGTGCTGCTGTCGTCGCACTCGCTGTCGGAGGTCGAGCGCATCGCCGAGCACGTCGGCTTCATCCGCGGCGCGAAGCTGGTCGAGCAGGCCACGCTGACCGAGCTCGCCGCGCGGGCCGTGCGCGTGGCCACGGTGCGCTTCGAGCGGGCCGTCCCGGCCGACGCGTTCGAGGAGGTGCGCGGCGTGATCGCCGCGACCTACACCGACGAGCGGCACACAGTGACGCTGAGCTGGCAGGGGCCGGTCGCGCCGCTGCTGCTGCGCGCCGGCGCGCTTGGTGCCACCTCGATCGACGCGCGGGGCGCCGACCTCGAGGCGACCTTCCTCGCGATGTACCGACGGGACGACGCATGATCGCGCTGCTGCTGGACACGCTGCGCTCGCGCCGGGTGAGCACCCTGGTGCTGCTGGGCGGGCTCATCACGATCAGCGTCGGCTACCTGGCGCTGTTCCCACAGCTTGAGACGCAGCTGCAGTCGTTCGCCGGCGACCTGCCCGAGTTCTACGGCGCGATCGTCGGTGACGCGGACTTCTCGACCCCCGACGGCTACGTGCGCACCCAGGTGTACGCGCTGCTGGCGCCGCTGATCACGGCCGGCGTGGCGATGGGTGCCGCCGCTGGGCTCGCACGCGCCGAGCGCGACGCCACGCTCGGCGCGACCTACCTCGCCCCGGTGTCGCGCGACGCGCTGGCGCTGTCGTACCTCGGCGTCGCGTGGTCGATCGCGCTGGTCGGCGGCGTCGCGGTGCTGGTCGGCGTGGCGCTCGGCGCACCGTTGGCAGGGGCCGAGGTCTCGATGGGTGGCATCGTGGCCGCCACCCTGCCGCTGGTCGGGGTCGCGGCCGCGGCGAGCGCCACGACGTGGGCGGTCGGCGCAGCCACGGGCGCGCCGGGTGCCGCGAGCGGCGCGGGCTGGACGTTCGTGGGGCTGTCGTTCCTCACCAACTCGGTCGGCGAGGTCGTGGCCGGCGCATCGTGGCTCACGAGCGTGAGCCCGTGGGGCTGGTACGGCGCCGGCAAGGCGATCGACGAGGGCTTCGACCCGGCCTCGCTGCTGCTGTTCGCCTGGGCTGCCGGTGCGGCCGCGCTGGGCGTGTGGGCGTTCCGGCGCCGCGACCTGCAGCTGTAGGTCGGCGGGCCTCAGCTGCGGGTCACGCGTGGGCGATGCTGCGCAGCTTGCCGCGGACGTCGCCGTGCACCGGGCGGCCGTGCGCGAGCAGCAGCACCTTCGGGTCGAGCTCGGAGAGCGCGAGGATCGAGACGAGGTTGCGGGGCGCGTCGCTGCACAGCATCCCCGGCGACGGGGTGAGCGTGAACACGTTGAACACCGTGTCGCCGCCCAGCACCACGCCCTGCTCGGGGAGGTGGAACGCGACGTGACCGTCGGTGTGCCCGGGCGTGGCCACGGTGACCATCGTGCGGTCGTCGTCCAGCGCCAGCGTCGGCGGGACGACCCCAGCGGACAGCACCTTCGGGTAGCCCGGCAGCGGGACGGGCTGACGCTCGAGCAACGAGCCGTCCCCGCCCGACGCGTTGATGCCTGCGTGCACGGCCGGGAGGTCCGCCGCGCCGACGAGCACCTCGCGGGCCTCGAACGCCACCCGGACGGCCTCGGCCCCGCCGGCGTGGTCGCCGTGGCCGTGGGTCAGCACGACGCGCTCGACGT
The DNA here is from genome assembly GCA_041579655.1 of Nitriliruptoraceae bacterium. Taxonomy (GTDB): domain Bacteria; phylum Actinomycetota; class Nitriliruptoria; order Nitriliruptorales; family Nitriliruptoraceae; genus JBFGFG01. The sequence goes on along the minus strand of JBFGFG010000068.1, from coordinate 3,925 downwards.
TGCCGGGGCGGACGCCGATCGCGGCGAGGCCCCTGACCAGCCGACCGGCGAGCGGGGCGACCGCGGCGTCGACGATGGTCCAGCCGTTGCCGCCGCGGACGGCGAACACGTTGACGTACGGCAGCGGCGAGAGCTGGAAGACGCCGTCTGCGACCTCGGTGGCCATGGGTGCTCCGAGCGGATGGGGAGGAGACTGCCGGTCGAGCGTGCCCGACCACTCACCGAGGTGCCCACCCGTGCACGGGAGTACGGTGATGGCAGGATCCATCCCCCCAGCTGACAGGAACGCTCATGGCCGAGGCCGTCATCGTCGCAACCGCTCGCACCCCGATCGGGCGCGCCTTCAAGGGCTCGCTCACGGGCTGGCGTCCCGACGACCTCGCGGCGTTCGCCGTGCAGGCCGCGATGGACAAGGTCCCGTCGCTGGACCCCTCGATGATCGAGGACCTCCACCTCGGCTGTGGCCTGCCGGGTGGCCAGCAGGGCTTCAACATGGGCCGCGTCGTGACGACGCTGCTCGGCTGGGACGTCCCCGGCACCACGATCACCCGCTACTGCTCGTCGTCGCTGCAGACCACGCGCATGGCGATGCACGCCATCAAGGCCGGCGAGGGCGACATCTTCGTCTCGGCCGGCGTCGAGATGGTGTCGAGCTTCATCGCCCCCGGTCGCGACGGCGAGCCGCTGGGCAACTCCGACCCGTCGGGTCGCGGTGAGAACCCGAGGTTCGACGACGCGATGGCGCGCACCCAGGCGACGGCGCAGGGCGCCGACGAGTGGGTCGACCCGGCCACGCTCGGCGAGCTGCCGGACGTCTACATCCCGATGGGGCAGACGGCCGAGAACGTCGCGCTGAAGGAGGGCATCACCCGCGAGGAGATGGACGACTTCGCGTACGAGTCGCAGATGCGTTACCAGAAGGCGCAGGCCGAGGGGTTCTGGGCGCGTGAGATCACCCCGGTGCCGCTCGCGGACGGCTCGATGATGGAGGTCGACGACTCGCCCCGCGCCCCCAACCGCGAGAAGATGGCCGAGCTGAAGCCGGTGTTCCGCCCGGACGGGCGCGTCACCGCCGGCAACGCCTGCCCGCTCAACGACGGTGCTGCTGCCGTCGTCGTGATGAGCGACACCAAGGCCGCCGAGCTGGGGCTGACCCCGCTGGCGCGCGTGGTGTCGACCGGCGTGTCCGCGCTGAGCCCCGAGATCATGGGGCTCGGTCCGGTCGAGGCGTCCCGCAAGGCGCTCGCGTCCGCGGGCATGACGATCGGTGACATGGACCTCGTGGAGATCAACGAGGCGTTCGCCGCCCAGGTCATCCCCTCGATGCGCCAGCTCGGCATCGACCACGACAAGCTCAACGTGCACGGCGGCGCGATCGCCGTCGGTCACCCGTTCGGCATGACCGGCGCGCGCATCACCGGCACGCTGCTCAACGGTCTGACGAGCACCGACGGCACCTTCGGCCTCGAGACGATGTGCGTCGGTGGTGGCATGGGCATGGCCATGGTGCTCGAGCGCCTGAGCTGACGGTGAGCGACGACACGACCGCTGCCCCCGAGACGGACGACGGCTCCCTGCTCGAGACGGGCGACGAGCCCGTCGTCCGCCTCGTGCGGTGGTCGCCGACGCCGAATCCTGGTTCCCCGGACGAGAGCTACCGGCAGTCGGTGGCCGGCTCGGCGCTGGCCGATCCGGTCGCGACGCTGGTCGCTGCCGGTCGCAACCTCAACATCCCCGTCGGTGCGTTGGCTCGCCACGTGCTGGCCGAGTGGGCGTCCGCCGGTGCCTCGGCGCTGCTCGCGGCAGGCCCCGACCCCGTCGCGGAGCTGGTCGAGGCGGCGCGCGCCGTGGACGAGGCGCCGCAGGGCTACGCCCGTGACGAGGCGTGGCACGCGCTGAAGGGCCGCATCGAGTGGCTGGCGCACGGTCTGGAGAACCCCGAGGCGACCTACCCGGGTGGCGGTGCTGGTCCGACGCGTCGTCGCCGCGTCGGCGCGTACGGCCTGGCCGTCGCCCGTGGGTCGGTGCTGCTGTGCCGGGTGTCCGACGGCTACCCGGGTGCGGGTCGCTGGACGCTGCCCGGTGGTGGGCTCGAGCACGGTGAGGACCCGCTGGAGGGGCTCGTGCGTGAGTTCCACGAGGAGACCGGCATGGTCGCCACGCCGGGGGAGTTCCTCATCTCCGACAGCCACCACCTGCAGCGCTCGGACGTGGACCTGCACCTGCTGCGCCTGATCTGGCGCGTCGAGGTGCCGACGCACGTGGAGCCGCGCGTCATCGAGGTCGACGGCTCGACCGCTGAGGCGGCGTGGATCGACCCGGAGCGGCTGCGACGGATCCCGTTGCTGTCGGTCGCGTCCAAGGCCGTGGCCGCGGCGGGGCTGGACGCGCCGACGCCCGACCGCAGCGACGGTGCCGTCTAGGACGGACCGAGCAGCGGCCGGGCGTGCGGAGGGGGTCTTCGGCGCCTGGCGTCGCGCTCTGCCTCAGCTGATGAGGTCGCGGCGGAAGCCCTGAGCCACGGCGCCGGTGCGGTCCGGCGAGTCGAGCTTGACCAGCAGGTTCTGCACGTGCGTCTTGACGGTGCGCGGGCTGAGCGAGAGCTCCTCCGCGACCTGGCTGTTGGTCATGCCCTCGGCGAGCAGCTGCAGCACCTGCAGCTCGCGAGCGGTGAGCTGCGCGTCGCTGTTCTCGGGCTCGGTGGCCCACGATCCGGCGAGCTGCAGCGCGACCTCGGGGGCGAGCACACGTGTGCCCTCTGCGGTGGCGATGATCGCGTCGCGGAGCTCGTCGAGCGGCGTGTCGGCGAGCAGCAGGCTCTGGACGCCGGCGACGATCGCCTCACGCAGCTCCATGACGGAGGCAGCCTCGGTGATGGCGAGCACGGCGCAGCCCGGGTGGACCGCCATCATGCGCGCGATCTCGGTGAAGGGGTCTCCGTCGTCACCCGCGATGGCGACCACGACGATGTCGGGCTTGTGCTCGGCGACCGCCGAGACCAGGGACATCGGCCGCACGGACGCCGTCACGTCGATCGACCCAGCAGCAACGACGGCCTCGAGGCCGGCCGAGAGCAGGGGTCGCGCGGCGGCGACGATCGCAGTTCGGGTCCTGAGGGTCGTGTTCACGCGAACTCCAACGGGGCATGACACCGGGGGTCCGGCGTCTGCAACGATGGTGGACGGCAACGGTGCCGCCCGCGATAGTCCGTCCGGACCACATGTGTGTGGTCCTAGGTGACTACACGACCCGTGGAGAGCCGATCAGGCAGCACTGATGTCCTTGACCGTGATGCTCAGCATCGCGCCGTTGGGCAGGGTGGCCTTGCGCGTCTCGCCCACAGAGGCGCCCATCAGGGCCTTGCCGATCGGCGATTCGGCCGAAAGCACCTCGTGTTCGGGGTGCTCGTCCTCGCGGCTGCCCACGAGGTAGGTCTCCTCGTCGCCGTCCATGTCGAGCGTGACGATGAGACCGGGTGCGACGCCAGCGTCGAGCGTGGGCGTGCCGATGGTCGCCGTGTCCAGCAGCTGCTTGAGCTGGCGGATCCGGTTCTCCATCTTCCCCTGCTCCTCCTTGGCCGCGTGGTACTCGGCGTTCTCCTTGAGGTCACCGTGCGCGCGCGCAGTCTCGATCTCCTTGGCGATGTCGGTGCGACCCGTGGTCGTCAGGGTCTCGAACTCGGCCTTGAGGCGGTCGTACGCCTCCTGGCTCAGCCAGGTCTCGCTCATGGTGGTCTGCTCCTGCGGTGGTGCCGTGTGCCGCGCCGTCGGACGCTGTCAGCACACATGGGATGACCGGACAGCTGGCTCCCCGCCTGCTGCATCGATCGCTGTCGCGCCGCGTGCCAGCACATGTGCCTCGGCGACGACGAACGCCCGGCATCGGCCGGGCGCGCAGCAGGAGCGTACAGCTCCACCCACCTCGT
>JBFGFG010000067.1:0-10103 GCA_041579655.1 Nitriliruptoraceae bacterium | reverse complement strand
CCCCCAGCAGCGAGCCGTCGCGGACGTCGATCCACGCTGCGGTGGTGCTGCCGCCCGCCGCTCGACCCGAGATCGTGACGACCGGCGCGGGCTGGCCGTGCGCCACATCACCTGCGTGTCCGACAGCCGGACCCCCGCGAGAGCCGGACCGGGCGTGTCCCCCGCGCCGCCCTCGACCCGGGCCACCAGCAGCCCGCCGGCGGCGGCCAGCGGCTGGACGCCGGGCAGGGGGACGGCTGCGCGCGTGTCGTCGATGACCATCGCGACCCCGTCGCCCTTCTGCCCGAGCACCAGCAAGTCCCCCACCACGACCGCCGAGCTGCCCTCGAACCCCACCGGCAGCCGCACCCGTCGCGCGCCCGGCCCGACCAGCTGCGGCGGGATCGCCGCACCATGGCCCGCAGCGACAGCGCCGGACGACGACAGCAGCGTGACCGGGGAGCGCTGCCCGCCGGCGTCCCGGGTCCCGAGCAGCTCGAGGTACGGGACGTCCGGGTGCGCCCTACCCCACAGCGCGCCGGCAGCCGCTGTGACGGCGTCGAGGCCGGGGCGCCGGCGGCCCTTCTCGAGCTCGTACGCCGACAGCTGCTGCAGCCGTGGTCGTGGCCCGGGCAGCCCCACCACGAGCTGCCCGTGGACGAGCGCGGTCACCTCGGCCTCGACCCCCGACCCGTCGACGTGGTCCCACACCGTCCTGCCGGTCGCGAGCTCCAGCAGCCGCAGCCGCCCCCGGGTGCCGCCGTCGGACGGTCCGCTCCACAGCAGGGCGTGCGTGGGCCCCACGACGAGCCCCTGCGGGCCATCCACCGGCATGCTCCAGCGCACCCGCCCGGACATCCCCACCGCGCGCACCTCGGCCCGCACCGGGTCGGCGTGGACCAGGTCGGTCCCCGAGACGCCGGCCAGCGGCCAGCCGCCGGCGCCCTGCCCGACCCCGCCGGCGATCGTGTCCCCCAGCAGCGAGCCGTCGCGGACGTCGATCCACGCTGCGGTGGTGCTGCCACCCGCCGCTCGACCCGAGATCGTGACGACCGGCGCGGGCTGGCCGTCCGCTCCCGTGATCAGCCCCGCGGGGGCGCGCGACAGCACCGCCGGCTCGCTGCTGCGCAGCAGGTTCGGCACCTCGACGTCCCACAGCAGCACGCCCGTGTCGGTGCCGTAGCCCTCCAGCCGCAGGCCGACGCGGGCCACGATCACGTCGCCGACGACGATCTGGTCGGCCCAGCTGTCCGCGTGGCCGGCGATGCGGACCAGGCTCCCATCACGCCCGTCGACCACGCCGAAGGCTGCCGGTCCGGGCCGGGCGCTGGTGGCGGGGGTGCGCACCACCACGCGGGTCCCGTCGCCACCCGGGCGCCACTCGGTGCCGGTGGGCAGCACCCACCGGACACGGCCCAGCGCGGCGTCGTCGAGCTCGACGGCCGCGACGCGCCCGTCGATGCCGGCGAGCACCGCGGCGTCGTCGAGGCGCCCGAGCACCTCACCGCTCGGCGCCCACGTGCGCGCCGAGGGTGGCGGTGGGACCGTGGCCCGCCGAAGCACCTCGCCGGTGACCGGGTCCACCAGCAGCAGCTCGTCGCCCTCGACCAGCAGCGAGCGACCGTCCGGGCCGGGCACCGGCACGCCGCGCGACACCACGGTCCCACGCTCGACGTCGATCACGGTGCCGCGGGCCAGCAGGTGCCGGTCGTCGATCATCACCGGAAGTGCCCGAGCGCCGGGGTCCGCCTCGGTGTCGACCGGCCGGCGCCACAGCAGCCCCAGCTCCTCGCCCGGCGGGGTCAGCGACGAGCGCCCCGAGGCGTCGTCCAGCGCGCCCACCAGCGAGCTCGCGGGCGGTGACTGCCCCTCCGTGACCACCATCGTCCCCGCCAGCAGCACCGCCACGCCGGCGACGGCGGTCGCGACGATCCGTCGCCGGCGCACCACGGCTGCGTCCTCGCGCTGCCCGACATCGGGACCCGAGGGCGGCGCGACCGGGACCATCGAGGGGGGCGGCGGCGGTTCGTGGTCGGCGCGCAGCCCCGGGCGACGCGGCACGCCGAGCGGCGTGTCCGCGGTGCTGCCCTCGAGCCACACGCCGCAGGAGCCACACCAGCGGGCGTTGCCCGGCACGGACGCGGCGCAGGCGTCACACACCTGGTCCCGCGTGCGCAGCGCAAGCCGCATCCCGGTGCTCCCTGCCGTCAGAGCACGGTAGGCGCCGTGGGGCGACGCGGCCACCATGACGACGGCCCCACCGCGATGCGGTGGGGCCGGTCACGACGCGCGAGGGCGTCAGGAGATCGTGTAGCTCGCCACGTCCGGGTGGTCGACGTTCGCCTTGCCGACCTCGGCAGCGCCGCCGGGATCGCCCATGCCGGTCACCGAGGGCTCGAAGAACTCGGCGTTGATCTTGATGAAGGCGTTCCACTCGGCCGGCGTCTCCTCGGCGAGGAAGATGGCCTCGACCGGGCAGGCGGGCTCGCAGGCGGCGCAGTCGATGCACTCCGTGGGGTGGATGTACAGCGTGCGGTCACCCTCGTAGATGCAGTCGACCGGGCACTCCTGGACACATGCCTGGTCCTTGACGTCGATGCAGGGCTCGGCGATCACGTATGCCATGGACAGGACCTCACGGAAGAAGACGGTCAGCGTGCGCCGCGAAGCGTAGCGACCCCCTCCACCACTCCCCACCCCGCAGGGACAGGTTCGGCCCGCCACCAAGGTGACGGGCCGAACCCAAGGCGTGCTGGCGGGGGACTACTCCCAGGCAGCGATCTTGCTGTGGTCCTTGTCGGACGCCCCGACGCCAGCGGCGCCCCCCGGCGAGCCGACGCCGACCTGGTCGTCGTCGAAGTACTCGGCGTTGATCGGCGTGAACTCAGCCCACTCCTCCGGGACGTCGTCCTCGTAGAAGATCGCCTCGACGGGGCAGACCGGCTCGCAGGCGCCGCAGTCGATGCACTCCTCGGGGTGGATGTAGAGCATCCGGGGCCCCTCGTAGATGCAGTCGACGGGGCACTCCTCGACGCATGCCTTGTCCTTCACGTCGATGCACGGCTCGGCGATGGTGTAGGTCACCGGGGGTCCTCTCTTCACGGCGGGGCCGCAGCCTACGCAACCGTCCGCCCTGCGCGCGAGGCGAGCGTCCATCTGGTTGACGGCGAGCCCCGAGCGGACGGCGGGCGTGCCCGCCCCCGCGGACGGGGCTCGAGGGCCAACCGCTGCCTAGGCTGACATCACACCAGCCCAACGCGCGCCCCGGAGACCGTCGTGTCCCTCCTCGAGACCCGCCCGATCCTCGACCTGCACCCGCCCACCGACGGGGAGCGCCGCTACCTCAACCGCGAGCTCACGTGGCTGTCGTTCAACGGTCGCGTGCTGCGCCTCGCCGAGGACCCGACCATCCCGCTGCTCGAGCGCGTGAAGTTCATCGCGATCTTCGCCTCGAACCTCGACGAGTTCTTCCAGGTGCGCGTCGCCGGCGTGATGGAGCAGGCGAGCGCGTCGTCGATGGCGCTGCCGCCCGACGGCATGACGCCGGCCGAGCAGCTGGTCGCGATCCACACGCACGCGGCGTCGCTGGTCACGCGCCACACCGAGCTGCTGCAGGAGCTGCTGCCGATGCTCGCCGAGCACGGCATCACGCTGCCGCGCTGGCACGAGCTCACCGACGACGAGCGCACCCACCTCGTGGACCAGTTCGACCGACGCATCTTCCCGGTGCTCACGCCGCTGGCCGTGGACCCGTCGCACCCGTTCCCGTACATCTCCAACCTGTCGCTGAACCTCGCGGTGGAGGTGCGCGACCGCATCAGCAACGAGTCCCGCTTCGCGCGGATCAAGGTCCCGACCAACCTCCCGCGCTTCATCAAGCTGCCGGACGCGGACCGCTTCGTGCCGCTCGAGCAGGTCATCGCGGCCAACCTCGACCGGCTGTTCCCCGGCCTCGACGTCGTGGACCACCACGTGTTCCGGGTCACCCGCAACGCGGACATGGACGTCGAGCAGGACGAGGCCGACGACCTGCTGCAGGCGATCGAGGACGAGCTGACCCGGCGGCGCTTCGGCAAGGTCGTGCGGCTCGAGGTCGAGCCGTCGATGCCGGACGAGACGCGCGCCCTGCTCCAGCGCGAGCTGAGCATCGCCGACGAGGCGGTCGAGGTCAGCGAGGGTCCGCTGGACCTGTCCGGGCTGTTCGCGGTCGGCGCGCTCGACCGCAAGGAGCTGCTGTTCGAGACGTTCACCCCGACCGTCCCGCCGCGGCTGGCGGCCGCGACCGGCGACAGCGACATCTTCGCGGAGATGGCGCGCGGGGACATCCTGCTGCACCACCCCTACGACTCGTTCAACGCCTCGGTCACCCGCTTCGTCAACGACGCCGCGCGCGACCCGCAGGTGCTGGCGATCAAGATCACGCTGTACCGCACGTCGGGTCCGGGCTCGCCGCTGGTGCGGGCGCTGCTGAAGGCCGCCGAGGAGGGCAAGCAGGTCGTGGCGCTCATCGAGCTCAAGGCGCGCTTCGACGAGGAGGCCAACATCGAGTGGGCCCGCGTGCTGGAGGAGGCCGGCGTCCACGTCGCGTACGGCGTCATCGGGCTCAAGACCCACACCAAGATCGCGCTGGTGGTGCGCGACGAGGGCGACACGCTGCGTCGCTACGCCCACATCGGCACCGGCAACTACAACGACAAGACGGCCACGCTGTACGAGGACATCGGGATCCTGACCGCCGACCACGAGCTTGGCGCCGACCTCTCGGATCTGTTCAACGTGCTGACCGGCTACAGCCGCCAGCAGGACTACCGCCGTCTGCTGGTCGCTCCGCAGGGGCTCTCGCAGCGTCTGGTCGAGCTGATCGCGGAGCAGGCCGAGCTCGGCCCCAAGGGCCGCATCACGATGAAGATGAACGCGCTCGCCGACGAGGAGATGATCGAGTCGCTGTACGCCGCCTCGGCTGCCGGCGTGCCCATCGACCTCATCGTGCGAGGCATCTGCTGCCTGCGCGCCGGCGTGCCCGGCCTGTCGGAGACCATCCGCGTCCGCTCGATCGTGGGCCGCTACCTCGAGCACTCCCGGGTGTACCGGTTCGGTCCCGACGGCGGGGAGCGGATCCACCTGCTGGGCTCCGCCGACCTGATGGCGCGCAACCTGCACCGCCGCGTCGAGGCCGTCACGCAGGTCACCGACCCCGAGAACGTCGCCCGGCTCGACGAGGTGCTGGACGTGCTGCTCTCCGACGACCGGCTGGCCTGGCACCAGCGTCCCGACGGCTCGTGGGGCCGCCCGCGCCCCACCGACGACGGCATCGGCAGCGAGAGCCACGCGCGGCTGCAGTCGCTGGCGATGGACCGGGCACGGCCGCGCCGCACCGGCCCGATCCCGGTCGCGGACGCCGCGGAGCGCGTGCGTGCCGCCGGTGGTGTGGTGCTGCGCGACCGCGGCGCAGGCACCGAGGTGCTGGTCGTGCACCGGCCCCGCTACGACGACTGGTCGCTGCCCAAGGGCAAGCTCGACCACGCCGAGTCGTGGGAGGACGCCGCGCTGCGCGAGGTCCACGAGGAGACCGGCGTCGCCGTCGAGCTCGGCACCGAGCTCCAGCGCATCAACTACACCGACCGCAAGGGGCGCCCCAAGACGGTGCGCTGGTGGACGATGCGCGCGACCGAGGGCCACCCCGAGCACCGCGGCATCGACCGTGAGGTCGACGAGGCACGCTGGGTCCACGTGGCCGAGGCCCGGTCCCTGCTGTCGTACGACACCGACCGCCAGCTCGTCCGTGAGGCGCTGCAGAGCGTCGAGGTCCACGTCGAGGTGGACGTGGACGTGGACGTGGACGCCAGCCTCCTGCTCGACGACCACGCGGAGCGCTGACGTGCGACACCTCATCGTCCGGCACGCGCATGCCGGCACCCGCGGCGGCACCGACGGCGACGACCTGCTGCGCCCGCTCAGCGAGAAGGGCGAGGCGCAGGCGGCGTCCATCGCGAAGCTGCTGGCCGACCGCAAGATCAAGCAGATCTGGACCAGCCGCGCCACCCGCTGCGTCGACACCGTCGTGCCGCTCGGCCTGCTGGTCGACCGCGAGGTCCAGGAGACCGAGCAGCTGCTGGAGGGCACCGACCCGCGCGACACGCTCAGCTGGCTCACCTCGCTGACGCGGCCCGTGGTGGGCTGCAGCCACGGCGACGTGATCGGCGGGCTCGTGCAGCTGCTGGCCGAGAAGGGCGTCCCGATCGAGGGGCCGCTCACGTGGCCGAAGGCGTCAATCTGGGACATCCGCATCAAGGACGGCACCGTGCTCGAGGCGCGGTTCATCGCGCCGCCGGAGGTCTGATGCGCCGCAGCGTGCTGGACCTCGGCAGCAACTCCTTCCACGTGCTGGTCGCCGACGTCACCCGAGACGGCTACGTCGACCCGGTGCTGCGCGAGCGCCAGATGCTGCATCTGGGACGCGTCGTCGCCGAGCACGGCGGCATCCCCGACGACGTCGCCGACGACGCGGTGGACGCCGTGCGCCACCTCTCGGAGCTCGCGCGCCGCAACGGCGCGACCGAGCACCACGCGGTGGCCACCTCGGCGTTGCGCGACGCCGAGAACGGCCCGGAGGTCGTGGCACGGATGTGTGAGGCGGCCGGGACCTCGATCGCGGTGATCCCGGGCCCGGAAGAGGCGCGGCTGTCGTACCTCGGTGCTCGCGCCGCCCTCGGGGTGTCCCCCGGCGGTCTGGCCGTGCTCGACCTCGGCGGCGGGTCGTTGGAGCTCGCGATCGGCGCCCGACGGGTCCCTGACCTGGTCACCAGCAGCAACCTCGGCGTGTCGCGCCTCTCGGCCCTGGTGCGCGAGGACCCGATGGGCAAGGCCGACCGCGCGCGGCTGAGCGCGGCCATCACCGCCGAGCTGGAGCTGTCCGGCGGGGCGTTCGCGACGCAGCTGCCCGCGCGGGTGGTCGCCGTGGGCGGCACCGTGCGCGCGCTCGCCCGCGTGCTGGCGGCCCAGGACCACGCGTGGGTCCCGATGACGCTCAACCGGCTCCCGGTCGAGACCGACCGGCTCGCCCAGCTGCGCGACGAGCTCGCGAAGCTTGACCGCGACGGCCGCTCTGACGTGGCCGGGATGAAGAACCGCCGTGCCGACCACGCGCACATCGCTGCCACGATCCTGTGCGAGGTGCTCGAGCAGCTGGGCGTGGAGCGCTTCGAGGTGTGCGACTGGGGGCTGCGCGAAGGGGTGCTGCTCGACGGTGCCGAGACGCTGGTGACCCCGGAGCCACAGGTGCTGCGCACGCGCGGCGTGCGCCGGCTGCACGACGTGTTCCGGCCCGACGACCTGCACTGCCCGCACACGGCCGAGCTCGCCGTCCAGCTGCTGGACGCGACCGCGGCGGTGCACGAGCTCGACGGCTGGGACCGGGAGCTGCTGCACCACGCCGGGGTCGTGCACGGCGTGGGCAGCGCGCTGGCGCTGCGACGCCACGAGAAGCACGCCGCCTACATCGTCGAGCACGCCGAGCTGCGCGGCTTCAGCCCGCAGCAGTGCGCGGAGCTGGTCACGCTGGTCCGGTTCCAGCGCTCCAGCGGCATCGAGCGCAGCTACCCACCGGTGGCCGGCATCGCCCCCGACCGGCTCCCCGCGATCGAGCAGCTGCTCGCGCTGCTGCAGGCGGCGGAGGGGCTCGACCGCACCCGCGACCAGACCGTGGTCGGCATGCAGGTCACGCAGCTCGACGACGAGCGGATCACGCTCGAGCTCGACGGCGACCACCTGGACCTCGCGCAGAGCGAGATCGCGCGGCGCACCGCGATGTTCCGGCGCACCTTCGGCCGGGACCTCGTGGTCAGCTCCGGTCCACACCGCGACCACGAACCGGGAGACGGCTGATGCGCCCCCTCCACGTCCACCGCGTGACCCCCGACGACGTCGGCGAGCGCGTCAGCGTGCGTCGCTGGCTCACGGAGCCCGGCGGCGACGTCACCGACGTGCTGGGCATGCTCACCGCGTACGAGGACGGCTCGCTCACGGTCGAGGGCCGCGACGGACCCGTGACGTTCCCCGAGGAGCGCGTGCTCGCGAGCCGCGTCGTGGGCCCGCCGCCGCCGCCCCGTCCGCGCCGCGCCGTCTGACCCTCAGCCGTCTGACCCTCAGCCGTCTGACCCTCAGCGGTCGGTGGCCTGCCCGAGCACGTGCACCAGCACCCGGTTGGTGCCGCCGTGGCCGCCGGGCAGCCCGGAGACGATGACCACCGGGTCGCCGCGCTGGCCGTAGCCGCCGCGCAGGCAGATCTCCTCGGCTGCGAGCACCAGGTCGTTGGTGTGGTCCTTCTCGGGCACGAGGGCGGACTCGGTGCCCCACATCAGCGCGGTGCGTCGCCGCGCCTCCTCGGTGGTGGTCAGACCGATGATCGGCACGCTCGGGCGCCGCTTGGACACCAGCTGGATCGAGGAGCCCGACAGCGAGAACACCAGGATCGCCTTGGCCCCGATGTCGTACGCGACCTGCTTGGCCGCCTTGGCCACCACGCGCGGCACGTCGAGCCGGGCGGTCACCATCTCGGCCGACTCGGTGATGCGCTCCGAGGAGGACTCCGCGACCTCGATGATGCGCGCCATCGTCTGCACGGCCTGGACCGGGAAGCGGCCGGCGGCCGTCTCGCCGGAGAGCATCACCGCGTCGGTGCCGTCGAAGATGGCGTTGGCGACGTCGGACGCCTCGGCACGGGTGGGCCGCGGGTTGCGGATCATCGAGTCCAGCATCTCCGTTGCCGTGATCACCGGCTTGCCCTCGGAGTTGGACATCTCGATCATCTGCTTCTGGATGGCCGGGACTCGCTCCGGCCCGATCTCGACGCCGAGGTCGCCGCGAGCCACCATGACCGCGTCCGTGGCCGCGACGATCGCGTCGAGGTTGTCGACCGCCTCGGGCCGCTCGAGCTTGGCGATGATCGGCTGGTCGCCACCGATGCTGCGGATCACGTGGCGCAGCTCGACCACGTCCTCGGGACGGCGCACGAACGACAGCGCGATCCAGTCCACGCCGATGTCCACCATCGTCTGGACGTCCTCGCGGTCCTTCTCGGTCAGCGTCGTGGCCGACACCTGCACACCGGGGAGGTTCACGCCCTTGCGGCTCTTGGCGAGCCCGCCGGCCACCACCCGAGCGATGACGTTGCGGCCGTCGACGCGGCTGACGACGAGGCGCAGCATCCCGTCGTCCATCAGCACCAGGGCGCCCGGCTCGACGTCGTCGGCGAGCCCGGGGTACACCACCGGCAGCACCGCGCCACCGACGCCGTCGTCGTAGCTGTCGAGCTCCTCGACGCCGGACACCAGCGTCACCTCGGCGCCGTCCTCGAGCATCACGCCGTCGTCGGGGACCATGCCGAGGCGGATCTTGGGCCCCTGCAGGTCGCCGAGGCTGCCGATGGTCCGGCCCAGGTGCTTGGCGATGTCGTGCACGAGGTCGAGCCGCTCACGGTGCTCGTCCGCGGTCCCGTGCGAGAAGTTGAGACGCACGACGTCCACCCCGGCGGCGAGGGCCGCCTTCAGCGTGTCGGGGCTCTCGACGGCGGGGCCCAACGTGGCCACGATCTTGGTGCGTCGCACGGTCTCTCCCGGTCGAGCGACACTCTACGGGTCGAGGCGCTCCGAGAGCAGCGCTTCGGCGCGCCGCAGCGCGGCGTCCGCCCCGGAGGCCGCCCCCGCCGTGACGCCGAACGCGCCGTCCGCGAGCCCGAGCAGCTGCACCCCGGCCCCGTCCTGGGCCCGGGCCGAGACGATCGCGGTCCGCAGCGAGCGCGCCCAGTCGACGTCCACGGCGACCAGCACGCCGGGCGGCAGCTGCCCCTCCTCGTCGGTCGCCCAGGCGGCGACCACCACCAGCGAGGTCCCCGCCTCGGCCAGCACGCGCCCGGCCTCGCCAGCCCCCGGCGCCAGCATCACCGCGACGCTGGGCTTCGACCGGGCCAGCAGATCCACGACGCTGCTGGTGACCTGCGCGCCCTCGCTCGTGACCGCCACCACGAGCGCCGGCGGCGGCGACGGCACCGGCACCGGCGTCGGCGATGGCGAGGGCGGCGGGGTGGCCGTCGCGTCGGCCTCGGGAGCGCCCTCCGAGGCCGTGAT
>JBFGFG010000066.1:0-10138 GCA_041579655.1 Nitriliruptoraceae bacterium | reverse complement strand
GTTCACCGGCGCGCGATCGCTGGCCAACGAGGCACCGGTCGAGTGAGCTGAGACACCGCACCACCATCGCGCCCCCGCCACCGTGCGGGGGCGCGGTCGTTCCCTCGCAGGCGACGTGCGCGGGCTCAGACGCCGAGGCGGTCCAGCGTCACCACGTCCTGGGTGCGCGACAGCACCACGGCGCGGGCGTACGGGACGGTGACGCGCATCGTGGTGACGTTCGGGATGCCGAGCGCGGTCGCGATGGCCTGGCGCATCGAGCCGGCGTGGGTGACCACCAGCGTGGTGCCGGTGCCGACCAGCGCGTCGGCGAGCGCCGGGTCCACGCGCTCGGCGACCTCCTGCGGGGTCTCGCCGCCCGGCGGGGTCCAGGACGCGTAGGCGTCGGGGTCCTCGCGCACCTCCTCGGGCGCCGTGGGCCACAGCTCGGACCACAGCCCACCCTCCCACTCGCCGAAGTGCCGCTCGCGCCAGCGCTCGTCCACCGAGGGCGTGAGCTCGAGGGTGACGGCGAGCTGCGCCGTGGTCTCGATGGCCCGGGCCGCGGGGGAGGTGAGCAGCCGCGTCACGCCGCCGAGCTCCCGACCGAGCACCCGCATCTTCAGCCCGAGCGTGGCCGCGTTCTGGGCGCCGCGGGCGGACAGCCCCGGGTCGCTCACGGTGCCGTGGCAGCGCCCGGTGAGCTCCGGCTCCGCGTGGCGCAGCAGGATCAGGTTCGCGTCTGGCGTCATGGCAGCACCGAGGGCAGGGCGGCCATCGCCGCGAGGGTGGTGAGGTGGACGAGCTGGGTGGTGGCGCCGAGCGCGTCGCCAGTGACGCCGCCGAGCCGCCGCCGGTACAGCCGTCGGGTGGCCAGCACCGGGATCACGGCGGCCGCCAGCGGGAGCCAGGCTGCCGCACCGAACGTGACCCCGAGCACCGCGCCGGCCGTGACGAGCGCCGCGGCCCAGCCCAGCGGCCCGACGGGCTCCGAGACCGCAGCGCCGCTGCCGCCGCTGTCGGCCGGCGGCAGCAGGCGGATCATCACGAGGATCGAGCTCCGGCCGAGCACGTGGCCGGCGAGCGTCGCCTTCCAGAACAGCGACGGGTC
Organism: Nitriliruptoraceae bacterium; assembly: GCA_041579655.1. Lineage (GTDB taxonomy): Bacteria > Actinomycetota > Nitriliruptoria > Nitriliruptorales > Nitriliruptoraceae > JBFGFG01. The sequence goes on along the minus strand of JBFGFG010000066.1, from coordinate 9,048 downwards.
GAGCTGTGCGAGGAACGCGACGCGCAGCGCCAGCGCGCCCAGCAGCGCGGTGGTGCCGTACGTCCCGAGGCGCGAGTCGCGCATGATGCGAAGCCGGTCCTCCACGGTCCAGCCGCCCCACAGCCCGTCCGCCACGTCGGCGAGGCCGTCCTCGTGGAACGCGCCCGTGGCACCGATCTCGACCGCGGTGGCCAGCAGCACGGCCACCACCGCACCCCAGAGCGGCTCGGTCAGCGCGTACGTCGCGATGCCCAGCAGCGCCACGACGGCACCGATCAACGGGAACGCCCCGGTGGCCCTGCGCAGGTCGCCCTCGCGGAAGCTCGGCTCCGGGAACGGCAGCCGGGTCAGGAACCGCCCTGCGACCAGCACGAGGCGTACCGGCTCGAGCAGCGAGGGCCCGGCCGGCGCGGTCGAGGTCGTCGGATCGGTGCGCACCGGGTGAGCGTGCCACATGACTAGGTTCCCGGTGTGAGCACACACCTGAGCATCGGCGGGGCGCGGTCGGGCAAGTCCCGGCACGCGCAGGACCTCGTGCTCGCAACCGGGCTGCGGCCCGTCTACGTGGCCACCTCCGCGGTCGCCGACGACCTCGAGTTCGAGGCCCGGGTCCAGCGGCACCGCCGGGACCGCGGCGAGGGCTGGACCACCGTCGAGGAGCCGCTGGACCTCGTCGGCGCCCTGGCCGCCGCGCTCGGCCCGGACACCGCCGTGGTGGTGGACTGCCTCACGCTGTGGCTGACCAACGTGGCCTTCGCTGAGCGCGACGTCGAGGCGGAGACGTCCGCGCTGTGCGCGCTGCTGTCGGACGCCGGCGGCTTCGTCGCGCTGGTGACCAACGAGGTCGGGCAGGGCATCGTCCCGATGCACGCGATGACCCGACGCTTCCGGGACGACCAGGGCCGGCTGAACCAGGCCGTGGCCGCGGCGGTCGATCGTGTGGACCTGCTGGTGGCCGGCATCCCGGTGCGCGTCAAGGGTTGAGCAGCGAGCCGCCCTCGGGCGTGAGCCGGTCAATCAACGCCTCGAGCAGCTCGTGCGAGGTCCCGAACGCGCTCGGGACCGCGACCTGCTCGTGGTCGCGTCCCGCCACCAGCGGGAACACCGCCGAGCCCAGCGCGACGGCACCGCCGCCCGCCTCGGTCACCAGCACGGCCGATGCCGCGACGTCCCACACGCGGCCGCCGGCGTGTGCCGAGGCGACGCCGACGCCGTCCGCCACGAGCGCCGCGTCCACGGCGGTCGCGCCCAGCACCCGCGGGTTGAGGCGCACCCCGGCCCGCGGGCGCACGCGCCGCAGGAAGCCGAGGCTCGAGAACAGGGGCAGATGCGCCGTGAGCGGGTCGTCGATCGTGATGCCGGTGCGGACGTGGACGGGCGTGCCGTCGCGCGTGCAGCCGGCGCCGCGGACGGCCACCCAGCGGTGGCCGAGGTCCGGGGCGTCCACGACACCGAGCACCGGGACCCCCCCGTGGCACAGCGCGATCGCGACCCCCCAGTGGGGGAGTCCGGCGGCGAAGTTCGAGGTGCCGTCGATGGGATCCACCACCCACTGCCACTCCTCGTCGCCCGCGACGGCGTCGACCTCCTCGGAGACCACACCGTGCCCGTCGAACGCGGCGTGCACGGCGGCGATGATCCGCTCGTCAACCTCGACGTCGACGGTCGTGACGGGGCTGCCGTCGCCCTTGACCGTGTGCTCGATCCGGCCCGAGCGCTCGAGGGGGCCGGCGCGAAGCTCGTCGAGCAGCGGGTGCAGCATCGCCACGGCCCGGTCGGTCACACGCGCGACGGCGAGGCCGTCCGCGTCGACGGCGGGCGGCAGCAGCGGCGGTAGGGCGGGTACGACGGGCACGGGAGCACCGTACGACATCGGGTCGCGCCGTTAGGCTCCCGGCGGGCCGCCGTCGAGGTCCGACACGACACAGCGAGGCCCCATGACCCGCCGCACGCGCATGACCGGCCAGCAGCGTCGGGAGCAGCTGCTGCAGGTCGCACGCGAGGTGTTCGCGGAGCAGGGCTACGAGGCGACGGCGATCGAGGACATCGCGGAGCGCGCCGGCGTGACGCGGCCGGTGGTGTACGAGCACTTCGGTGGCAAGGAGGGCATCTACGCGGTGGTGGTCGACCGCGAGGTGACCCGCCTGAGCGAGCTGCTCGCGGCGCCGCTGGTCGAGGGCGGCGGGAGCCGTGCCGCGGCCGAGGGCGCGGCGTCGGCGTTCCTGCAGTTCATCGAGGAGGAGTCGGACGGCTTCCGGGTGCTCTCACGCGACGCCCCGGCCGGCACCGGTCGCGGCTCGTTCGCATCGGTGCTCGCCGACGTGGCGACCCGAACCGAGATCATCCTCGCGGACGCGTTCGAGGCCCGTGGCTACGACCCTGCGATCGCCCCGATGTACGCGCGCATGCTGGTGGGCGCGACGGCCCAGGTCGGCGAGTGGTGGCTCGAGGTTCGCGAGCCCTCGCGTGACGTGGTCGCGGCGCACATCATCAACCTGATGTGGAACGGGCTGTCCGCGCTCGAGCAGGACCCACGGTTGCACACGCGTAGCTGAGCCATGCGTCAGCGACCCGTCGTGACCATGCCCGTCGGCCGGTCGGACGGCGAGGCGCGCTCATGCCGCGCAAGCCCACGGATGGCCGTCTGAGGCGGCTGTCCCGACGCGTTCAGGGCAGATGTGGACCACCCTCGGTCAAGAGCAGCGGCCGTTCGGCCGCCCCTGAACGCCGAGGTCCCACGTGGTCGCCCGCCGCATCCCAGCACTCGCACTGTCCGTCTCGATGCTGACCGTCGCCGCCGGCCCCGCCGCCGCCGCGACGTTGCCGGGAGAGGCCGTCGTCGTCACCACCACCACGGCGGTCGGGACCGCGACCAGCCGGTCCGTGCCGCTCACCGTGCGACGCGGGGATCTGACCGTGCAGGTCGGCGCGCTCGATCTGCTCGCGACCACCGACGACGCGGTCCACGCGGGCGGCCCGTTCGCCTCGACCGGCGTCACGCTGCTCGACGTCGCCGGGACCACGTTCGGTCAGCTCGAGGTGCGCTCCGACCAGGCGCCCACGGCCACCGAGATCTCGATCGCTGAGATCACCCCGCTCGGCCCGGTCAACGCGGTCGGCGCGGACCTCGCCGCCGTCGCCGACGACACGCTCGGCACCGCCAGCGCCACGCTCGGGGCGCTCGGCGCCGCGACCAGCGTGCTGGAGCAGCTCGACGTCGCGTTCAGCGTGATCGGTGCGGCCGCCGACGTGTCGGACCTCGCCGCCGTCTCCGGGCACACGCTGCTGCTGGGCGACGTCGACATCACGCTCGAGGCGCTGCTCGGCGGCGTGCTCGCCGAGCTGCCGCTCGACCAGCTGGTCGCGCTCGCCGATCTGCTCGGCGTGGAGATCCCGGTCAGCCTCGACGCTGCCGGTGAGCTCGTCACCGCCACCGAGGCGCTGGTCGCGGCCGTCGCCGCCGTGACGCCCGCTTCGCAGGCCGTCGCCGACGCCGCCGCCGCGCTGGTCTCGGCAGACGCCGCCAACCCGGTCGCCGGGTTCGACGTCGCCGCGCTGACCGGTCTGCTGGACACGATCGCTGCCGCCGACGTCACCAACCTCACCTCGATCCAGACCGCGATCGTCACCGTCGGCAGCTCGGCCGCGTTCATCGCGCTCGGCTGTGACCTCGGCCAGAGCGTCGCCCTCGCCGCGCTCACCACGATGCAGGGCTGCGTGCAGGCAGAGCTCGACGCACACACGGCCGCCGTGGCCGCGCTGGGCGACGAGGTCGCCGCGCTGCAGAGCGCCGTCGGTTCCTTCGCCGACGCGCTGGCAGCAGCCGCTGCTGCCGCCACCACCGTGCAGTCCTCCGCCTCGGCGCTGCCCGACGCGCTGACGGCGATCGACGGGTTGGTCGACGACCTGCTGGCCTTCGACCTGCTCCACCTCGACGAGGTGCTCGTCGAGCAGCAGGCCACCGCCGTGGGCAACGACCTGGTCGGATCATCCGCCTCGGCGACCTGCGCGGACACGTCGCTCACCGTGCTCGGCCTGCCGGCCGTGGACATCAACGGGTGTGACGCCACCGCGGCCGACGTGGTCGCGGCAGTGCAGGCCGTGCTGGCGACGGTGACGGACGTGCTCGACCTCGTGGGCGGCATCGACGCCGGCTCCGGGGTGGAGGTCGAGCTGTTCGGAACCGTCGCTGACTCGGTCACCGAGGGCGAGGACGGTCGCGTCGACGCCACCTCGACGGTCGAGGTGCTGCGCGTGTCCGTGCCCGACATCACCGTGACGCCGTGCGCCGTCGCCGACGGCCTGGTGTGCTCGCTCGGGCTCGACCTGACCGGCCCGCTCGCCGAGGCGCTCGCCGCCATCGACGGCGTGCTGAACTCCGCCCAGACTGCCGTCGTGGACGGGCTGGACTCCGTGTCCGGCATCGTGACCGCCCTGGACGAGACGCTCCCGCCGCTCGCGGACGGTCCCGTGGACCCGACCCAGCTGGTGCTCGACGCGGTCGCCGCGCTGCAGGCTGTGATCGACGGGCTCGACCTCGGTGTGCTCGGTGACGCCCAGAGCGTGACCGTCGCCGGCTTCGAGATCGTCGTGGACCCGGAGGTGACCGCGAGCCACCTGGTGAGCACCACAACCGACGTGACGCTGCCGCAGGTCGAGGTGCTGGACTCCAGCGAGGAGCGCGTGCCCGAGGGCGCCCCGCTGCCGAACACGGGTGGCGGCGCTGCGCTGCTGGCCGCAGCGGCGATCGCCGGCGGCGTGCTGCTGATGCGTCGACGCCGCGAGGACTGACACCGGGGCCCGCCCACGAAGCTGTCACACGCCACCACGGTCACCCGCGGTGGCGTGTGCCATGTCCCGAGGCGGCGCCTCTCGTAGGCTGCCCGCCGACGCCGGGGAGGTCAGCATGCAGGTCGCGGTCGTGCAGCACGAGCCGGTGTGGGAGGACGGGGAGGCCACCTGCGCCGCGCTGACGCCGACGGTCGCGCAGGCGGCTGCCGCGGGCGCCCGCATGGTGGTGCTGCCGGAGATGTTCGCCGTCGGCTTCTCGATGCGCACCGAGGTCACCGGCGAGCCGGAGGACGGCCCCACGGTCAGCTGGATGCGTGCGCAGGCAGCGGCGAACGACGTGTGGCTGCTCGGCAGCGTGCCGGAGCGCCGCGACGACGACCCCCGGCCCCGCAACTGCCTGCACGTGGTCGACCCCAGCGGCAGCACCGTGGCGCGCTACGACAAGGTGCACCGCTTCACCCACGCCGGCGAGCACGAGCACGTGGCGCCCCAGGCGCTCCCCGCCGACGGCGAGCTGGTCACCGTCGAGATCGAGGGCGTCCGGGTCACGCCGATCATCTGCTACGACCTGCGCTTCGCGGACCTGACGTGGGAGGCGGCGCTGCGCACCGACTGCTTCGTGGTGCCCGCCTCGTGGCCGGCGCCGCGGCGCGAGCACTGGCGCTCCCTGCTGCGAGCGCGGGCGATCGAGAACCAGGCGTGGGTGCTCGGCGCGAACCGCGTGGGCACCGACGACGGGCTCGAGTACGCGGGGGACTCGGTGATCATCGACCCGATGGGGCAGGTCCACGCCGAGGCCGCGCACACGCCGACGGTGCTGCACGGCGAGGTGGACGCCGCGAGCGTGGCGTCCACCCGCGAACGGTTCCGGTTCGTCGCCGACCGCCGCTGAGCTGTCCCGCGCCCGTCAGCGGGCGCTGACCTCGGCCATCGGCGGGTCCTCGAGCAGGAACGGGTCGCCCGGTCCCGTCGCGAGCCGGTCCGCGAGGTAGGAACGGGTCAGCTCCAGCACGATCTCGTGGGTGCGCCGCGCCGGCAGCTCGCCGCTGAGCCCCAGCCGTGAGGCGAGCGGGCTCAGCAGCGGCTGGACGGTGAAGTCGCGGTGCAGCGTGCCGTCGATCGTGAAGCGCTGTGCCCCGGTCGCGGGGACCATCGTGCTCAGCAGGCGGCTGTTGTCGTTCTCGGCCCACTCGCCGGAGTCGATGGCCAGCCACGGGACCTCGGGGCCGCTCGCGCGGACCTCGGGCGGGAGCGGCTCGACCCACGGGTCGTAGCCGACGAAGCCGCGGCAGCCGCCGTCCTCGGCGCAGAACCAGATGCCGGCGCCGCCCCCGGTGGAGTGGCCGAGCACCACGAGCCGGTCGAGGTCGGCCGTGGCAAGCACGGCGGGCGGCACCTGGGCGTCCCCCGAGCGCAGCGCCGCCACGAGGCTGTGCGCGTCGTCGGTGAACATCCGCTCGAGCACCTGCGAGGCGGCGTCGTACACCTCGGCCGGCACGCCGTCCGGCAGCAGCGCTGGGTCGATCGGGACCACGCCGCCGGCGACCGGTTGCGCGGCCACGGCACCGTGGGTGTGGTCGATGGCGAGCACAAGGTGGCCGTCGGCCGCCAGCTGCTGCAGCAGCTGCATCTGCGCCAGCCGGAAACCGCCCCAGCCGTGCAGCGCCAGCACCACCGGCAGCGGCTCGTCGCTCGAGACCGACGCGCCGACGCGGGCCGCCGAACGGACGTGGGAGCTGTGGCGCAGCGCCCAGCCGGGCAGCCCGATGAACCCTCCGACAGCCGAGCTGAACGCACGCGGGTCGTCGGTGGCGCGCAGGCGCTCCCCGCTGCGGTCCTGCGTCGGGTACCAGGCCTGGACGGTGATGCGCCGCGGCTCGGTGTCCGGGACGGTGCGCGAGGCCGAGGAACGGTCCGGGTCCACGAGGTCGAACGCCATCGTGCCGACCTCGCTCGAGCCGTCCTCCAGGGGGAAGCGCGGGATCGGGAGCACGGCGGCCAGGACGGAGGTCACCAGGGTCAACGTCAGGACGAGCACGCCGGTCTGCCACACGAGCCGGGGCTCCGAGCCGGGGCGCAGCAGCGGCAGCAGGCTGAGCGGCACGATGACCAGCACCGCGACGCCGAGCGGCCACAGCTGCCAGCGCCACGGACCGAACGCGACGGTCGCCAGCAGCAGCACGGCCGCCGCGGCAGCCAGCGTCCAGCGTGGCGTCAGGCGGCTCGGGCCCACCAGCACCCACGCCACGACGAGCAGGGCGGTGACCAGCTCGGCCGGCCTCACGTGATCACGACCGTGTCGAGCTCGGGGTCTGCGGCCGGCACCTGCGGGTCCATCGCCTCGAGCGTGGCCACGAGGATCTGCGCGATCGCCACGTCCCGGACCCACTTGCGGTCGGCCGGCACGATCCACCACGGCGCGTGCTCGGTGCTGGTGGCGGTGATGGTCTCGTCGTACAGGCGGTGGTAGTCGTCCCACAGCTCGCGTGTTTCGAGGTCGCCGAGCTCGAACTTCCAGCGCTTGAGCGGGTCGGCGAGTCGAGCCTCGAGCCGCTCCTTCTGCTCGCCCTTGGAGATGTGCAGCCACACCTTGACGATGGTCGTGCCCTCCTCGCTCAGCATCCGCTCCCAGTCGATGACGTGCTGCTCGCGCAGGCGTGCGCGGTCGGCGTCGACGATGCCGAGCACCTGGGTGGTGACGATGTCCTCGTACTGGCTGCGGTTGAAGATCCCGATCTCGCCCCGTCGCGGCACGACCTTGTGCAGCCGCCAGAGGTAGTCGCGGTCGCGCTCGTTGCCGCTGGGGGCCTTGAAGCCCTCGACGCGCACGCCCTGGGGGTTCACGCCGGTGGTCACGCGTCGGATCGTGCCGTCCTTGCCGGCCGTGTCCATGCCCTGCAGCACCAGCAGCAGCGAGCGCTCGTTCTCGGCCCACAGCTTCGCCTGGAGCTCGCCGACGCGGCTCACGAGCTCGTCGCGCAGCTCGAGCCCTGCCGCCTTGTCCTCCATGCCGAGGTCGGTGCGGGTCTCGCGCTCGAGCAGGCGGGACGGCTCGCCCGGGGTGACGCGCAGGTGGTCGATCACTGGAGGCTCCTGGTGGACGCAGGCGCCGACCCTAGTGGCGGCCGTCGGAACTGCACCGGCCGGTGCCACACGGATGACGCCCCGTCTGGCTCCGGGTGTGGGCATGCGCCTACGGTCTGGCTCCGTCGACGAGGTCACCATCCATGAAGATCGCGCTCGCTGCCGCTGCCGGCATCCACGAGGCCGACGCCGACTCCAGCGCGTACGGCGATGAGCTCGACGAGCAGCTGATCATCGACGCCCTCGACGAGCGTGGCGTCGCCGCGGAGCTCGTCGTGTGGGACGACCCACAGGTCGACTGGGCCGCGTACGACGCGGTGGTGATCCGCTCGACCTGGGACTACACCCGGCGGCTCGAGGAGTTCCTCGCCTGGACGCGGCAGGTCGAGGCCGCTGGCACGCCGCTGCTCAACAGCGCGGCCGTGGTGGCCTGGAACACGCACAAGGGCTACCTCATCGAGCTGGAGGAGCGTGGGGCACCGATCGTGCAGACCGCCTGGCTCGCGCAGGGGGACACGGCCGACCTCGCGGCCATCGCCGCGGACCGGGGCTGGGACGGCGTGGTGGCCAAGCCGGCGGTCGGCGCCGGCTCCGAGGGGCTGCTGGTGGTGCGGCCGGGCAGCGACCCTGCCGGCTCGCAGGCCGAGTTCGACGCGCTGCTGGCGGCCGGCGACACGATGGTCCAGCAGTTCGTGGCGTCCGTCGTCGAGCAGGGCGAGCTGTCGGTGGTCGTGATCGACGGCGTCGTCAGCCACGCCGTGCGCAAGCTGCCCACCGGCGGCGACGTCCGGGTCCAGATCGAGTTCGGCGGCGAGTACCGCGCGGAGCAGCCCGACAAGGACGCGGCCGCGCTCGCCGAATGGCTGGTGGAGGCCACCGGCCACGAGCTGCTGTACGCCCGGGTCGACCTGCTCGCCGACGCCGACGGCAGCTGGCTGCTGGGCGAGCTCGAGCTCGTCGAGCCGGCGCTGATGTTCGCGTGGGAGGACGGCAGCGCGGCCCGCCTCGCAGATGCCATCATGCGTCGTGTGGGCGCCGGCGTCCGGTGACCGCGCCCACACCGCGCCGCGGTCCCCGCCGCGCCGAACGCCGAGCGACGCTCGCCCGCCATCCCCACCCGCACGAGGCCACCACATGACCGACACCCTGACCATCGCCATCTCAGGCTCGACC
>JBFGFG010000065.1:0-10221 GCA_041579655.1 Nitriliruptoraceae bacterium | reverse complement strand
CGCTGCGGGGGCCGTCGTGGTGGTGCGTGCTGCCTGTGTGTCAGGTCATGCGGCCGCGGTGAAGCCGGCCTGGCCGTCCTTGAGGAGGCAGAACGGCGTGTAGCTGGGGGTGATGCTGGCGTTGCCGAAGGTCGCGAGCGCGTCCTCGGCGGAGAACCAGGTCGAGGTCGCGCCCGACGCGGCCTTGCGCTTGCCCTCGAAGCGGTAGACGTCGAGGCCGCGGTTGATGTCGTTGGAGTACATCCACATCGAGATGGTGCCGTCCTCCTTGACGTTCACCGTCGGGGCCTTGACCGACCACGAGTTGGAGTCGGTGAAGCGGTGGAAGCCGATCTCCTTCATGCCGACGCCGTTGCCGCCGAGCGACAGGCCGATGAGCCCGGAGAGGTCAACGACACGCACGCCGCCGTTGTAGAACGCCATCGTCATCGTCTTGGAGGCCGCGTCGACCTGGAACACGTGGGCGGTGCAGGACGCGAGGCCGGTGGTGGCGCGCACGTCGTCGATGTACCAAGCGCCGAGCTTGACGGGCGCGAGCTCGAGCGGACCGGTGACGTCGTAGACGTGGACACCGCCGGAGGGGCAGTTCGTGCCGGCAGCGGCGCCGGCGAACTCGTCCTCGACGATGAGGAAGTCACGCGTCAAACCCGTCGTGGAGTCCTTGAGCGAGAACATCTCGGCCTGGTGCTCGACGTTGATCGCCGGGTCGACGAAGCTGGTCACGACGGCCGGGGCCTTGGTGTACGTCTTGGTGGCGACGTCGTAGCCCGTGTCGATGATCACCGTCTGGCTCAGCGCGGCCGAGTAGGCGCGCGTGCCGGTGGCGTTGAACGAGATGTCGTGGCTGTCGGTGCCGAGGCCCGGACGCTGCGGCAGCTTCAGGGTGCCCTTGTTGACCGGCGCCTTGAGGTCGGTGATGTCGACGATGAACGTGCCCTGCTGGTTGTTGCCGAGGAACTTGCCGTTCGCGTTGCCCCACGCCGTGCAGGCCGAGGTGGCGACACGGTCGCTGGTGTAGCCGTCGTCGGTGAAGGTGAGGTAGGTGGCGGTGCCGCGGGCCTCCTGGCGCTGGAACAGCTGGATGTCGCCCTGACCGAGCGAGCAGCCGTACCAACCGAGCTCGACGGGCTCGCCGTCGGTGACGTCCATGATGAACGCGCCGTTGCCGATCGACCCGAACACACCGACCGTGCGGGTCTCAGCGACGGTCTGCCCGTTCACGACGCGGTTCACCGACATCTCGATGAAGTCCGAGTCGGTGCCGTAGTTGGTCCGCTTCCCGAACTTGTTGCCGTAGGCGACCGTCGAGACGGGCGTCACGTTCGCGCCGACGCCGGAGGCGTCCTGCTGCTGCGTGACGGCGGGGGCGAAGGCCAGCGAGCCGAGGACGAGCGAGCTGGCGAGGAAGACGGTTGTGAGGCGCACGTCGGTGCTCCGTTGGGGTCAGGGGCGGTGTCGTTCTCCGCCAACCTGAAGATTTCGACACGAGGCATCCCGCCCCCTGCTCCATCCGCCCAACTCACGACACCCGCGAACGCCCCGCGCACACCCCAGGTGCTCTAGGCCGGCGCAGGCAGATTGGGTTCGAGCTCGAGGCGCTCGTCTCCGAGGCGGTCGGCCACGACCTTGGTCACGCCGTCGCGGTTCATCGTGATGCCGTACAGCAGGTCGGCGACCTCCATGGAGCGCTTCTGGTGCGTGACCATGATGATCTGGCTGTGACCGCGGAAGCTCTCGATGACGCGCAGCAGACGCTGCAGGTTCACGTCGTCGAGCGCCGCGTCCACCTCGTCGAGCACGTAGAACGGCGAGGGCCGCGCGCGGAAGATCGCGAACACGAACGCCAGCACGGTCAGGGAGCGTTCGCCGCCCGACAGCAGCGACAGGCGCGTCACCCGCTTGCCCGGGGGCCGCGCCTCGACCTCGATGCCAGTGGTGAGCATGTCGCTGGGGTCGGTCAGCACCAGGCGACCGTCACCGCCGGGGAACACGACCTGGAAGATGCGCTCGAACTCGGCGGCGACGTCCTCGTAGGCCTCCTGGAACACGTCCCGGATGCGCCCGTCCACGGCGACCACGACCTCCTCGAGGTCGCGCTTGCTGCGGCGCAGGTCGTCGAGCTGGCCCGACAGGAAGCTGTGGCGGTCCTCGAGGGACTTGAACTCCTCGAGCGCGAGCGGGTTCACCCGGCCGAGCAGCCCGAGCTTGCGGGTCAGCACGTCCTCGGTCTCCACGAGCCCGGCGCGGTCGTCCTCCATCGCGTCGGCGTGGTCGGCCAGCAGCTCCTGGGCGGAGAGGCCGAACTGCGAGCGCACGCGGGTGACCAGCTCGTCACGGCGCAGCGACAGCTCGTGGCGCTGCAGCTCGGACTTGTGACGCTGCTCGCGCACCTGCTCCACGGCCTGCTCGAGCTCGCCGAGCCCGGCACGGACCGCCTGCAGCTGCTGACGCCGCTCGCGGACCTCCTCGGCCAGCGCCTCACGCTCGTCCTCGGAGCGCGTCAGGGTGCGCTCCAGCGCCTCCACGGCCAGCTGCATGGTGGCCGCGATCTCGCCGCAGCGGGCGATGCCGGTCTGCCGGCGCTCGCGACGACGCGCGGCCTCGGCCAGCGACCGCTCGACCTCGTCGGCCTCCTCGCGCAGCTCCCCCGCCTGCAGCTCGAGGTGACGCACCTGCTCGGTGATCCGCTCGAGACGCACACGTGCGTCGAGCTCGAGCTCGCGGCTCTGCTCGACCTGGAGGTCCAGCGCTGCGGCAACGTCATCGTCGCTGTCGTCGACCTCGTCGGCCTGCTCGACCTCCGGGCCACGGGCCTGCATCGTGGTGAGCTCGTCACGCGTGGCGGCCAGCGTCTGCAGCAGCTCGGCGTGCTGCGCGGCGACCACGCCACGCTGGCTGGCGAGGCTCGCGCCCTCCTTGTGGAGCCGCGCGAGGCGTTCGGCAGCCGCCGTGATGCGGGCGTCGGACTCGTTGATCGTGAGCGTCGCGTCCTTGAGCGCCGCGGCGGCGCGCTCGGCGCTGGCGCGTGCCTCGTCGAGCGTCAGCTCGAGCGCGTCGATGGTGGCGGTGAGCTCGGCCGCACGGACCTCTGCCTCGTCGGCCGCCGAGGCGGTCGAGACTGCGGAGTCGGCCGGGCGCTCGCCGCCGCGGAAGCCGTCAGGCGCGGCGAGGTCGCCCTCGGTGGTGACGAACGTGGCCCACGGCAGGCGACCGTGCAGCAGCACCGCGGCGTCCCAGGACCCCACGACCCAGGTGCGGCCGAGCGCCGCCTTGAGCGCCGCGACGGCGCGGTCCGCGCCGTCCACGTCGGTGGCGGACAGCAGCGAGGCAGCCGGCACCGCGTCGGCGGCACCCAGCGTCTCGTACGCCTCGGGGGTGAGCTCGTCCGGGGTCGGCGCGGCGTCGCGCGCCGGCAGCACCACGGCCGCGCCTGCGTCGTTGGTGCGCAGCCAGCCGATCGCGCGTCGTGCGGCGTCCGGGGTGGACACCACGATCGCCTCACCGAGCGCACCGAGCGCCGCCGTCATCGCGACCTGGTTGCGCTCCTCGACCCGCACGAGGTCGGCGACGGCAGCCAGCACGCCGTCGAGCGAGCCCCCGCGTCCGGCGTCCAGCAGCGCGGTGGCGCCGCCCTCACGCTCCTGCAGCGCGGCCCGCAGCACCTCGGCCCGAGCGGCAGCACCCGAGCGCTCACGCTCGAGCGTCGCGATGCGCTGCTCGAGGTCGGCCACGTCCGCGCGCGCGACCTCGACCTCTGCCTCGGACGACTCGAGCGTCTCGGTGAGCTGGACCTCCGCGACGTCGAGGTCCTGGATCTCGCCCTGCACGGCGTCGACGTCCTTGGTCACCTCCACGGCGCGCTCGTCGAGGGAGTCGAGCTGCGTCGCGAGGCGGCCGACCTCGGCCTCGGCCCCGGCGATTCGTCCGCGCGCGGCCTCGACCTGACCCTCCCAGCGCAGCACCCGCTCGCGCTGCTCGGCCTTGCGACGGCGCTCGGCGACGACCTTCGTCTCGTGCTCGCGACGGGCACCCTCGGCGCTGCGACGCTCGGCCGACACGGCCTCCATCGCCTCACGGGCCTCGATGCGCTCGGCCTGCTTCGCCGCGCCCTGCTCGTCGAGCCGGTCCGCGTGCGCGCGCAGCTCGGACGGGTCACGTCCGGCCAGCGGCTCGTCGACCCACTCCAGCAGGTGCCGTCGGCGCTGGTCCACGAGGTCGGCGGCCGAGCGCATCCGCTCCAGCAGGGTCCCGTAGCGGTAGCGCGTCTGCTGCGCCTTCTCGGCTGCGGGCGTGACCTCGGCGAGCGCCATCTCGAGCGCCTCCTGCCGGTCCTTCGCCTCGGCCAGCCGCGACTCGTGCTCGTCGAGCCGCTGGTCGGCGTCCGCGTCCGCGTCGCCCTGACGGCTCAGCCGCTCCTCGAGCTTGCCGAGGTCGTGCGCGGCGAGCCGCACCTGCACCGAGCGCAGGTCGGACTGCAGCTTCTGGGCCTTGTCGGCGGCCTCGGCCTGACGCTCGAGCGGTCGCAGCTGGCGGCGCAGCTCGCGCAGCACCGTCAGCAGCTTCTCGATGTGGGTGTCGACCTGCTCGAGCTTGCGCAGCGCCCGCTCGCGGCGGCGACGGTGCTTGAGGATGCCGGCCGCCTCCTCGATGTACTTGCGGCGCTCCTCGGGCTTCGCCTGCAGGATCTCGTCGAGCTGGCCCTGCCCGACGATGGTGTGCAGCTCCTTGCCGAGCCCGGTGTCGGACAGCAGCTCCTGCACGTCGAGCGCGCGGACCTCCTGCCCGTTGATCGCGTAGATGTTCTCGCCGGACGAGTAGATGGTCCGGCTGACCTTCACCTCGGCGAAGCCCTGCGCCGACCCGGCGACGCCCAGCGCGTCGGTGCCGAGCCGGCCGTCGGAGTTGTCGATCGCGATCTCGACGCGTGCCTGTCCGAGCGCCTTGCGGTTCGGTGAGCCCGCGAAGATCACGTCGCTCATCGAGCCACCGCGCACGCGCTTCGCGGAGCCGGTTCCGAGCACCCAGGCCAGCCCGTCCACGACGTTGGACTTGCCCGAGCCGTTGGGGCCGACGATCACGGTCACGCCGGGCTCGACGTCCAGCGTCGTGGCGTCAGCGAAGCTCTTGAAGCCGCGCAGCGTCATCGAGGTGAGGAACACGGCGTCTCGGGAGCTCGTCGGGCGGCGGACGCGGCGACTGTAGCCACGGTGTCAGCGAGCTCCCCGGAGCCCATCCTCGGCGTCCCCTCACCGCACGCGCTCAGGCCACCACACCGCCATGGCGTCCGGAAACGACGGAACGCGGACCCGGGGGCCCGCGTCGTCTCGCTACGCGACGCTCAGCGGTTGCCTGCGCCCTGCAGCACACCGGTGCGCACGTCGGTGCGCACGTCGACCTCGACGTCCACCTCAGCGCGTGCCTCATCAGCCTGCTCGAGCGCCTGCTCGAGCTCGTCGACGCGTGACCGCAACGTGCGGATCTCGTCGAGCAGTCGAAGCGTCTGCGGGTCGATCCCCGAGCCCAGTATGGCCTTCATCGTGCGTGTCCCTTCGCCGGCCCCGCGTCGTGGCACGATGCCCGGCCGCGCATGTCGGCCCCTGCCTGGGGGACCAGTCACGTACGCCCTGTGACGCTGCTCTTCGGCTCGTGGCAGGCGCATCAACTGCTTCGCGCTGGACCTCGAGCCCGCTCATCGTACCCCCGGCCCCCGCGCAGCGGTAGGGGTCGTTCCGAGTTCACCGCGTACGTGCACACCCGCGCGCGGACGGCACGCGGGCGACCGCACAGCCCTGCCGCACGGCCCGGGACCGGGCCGTGCGCAGGGGTGCTCAGACCTGGGACTGGGGGTCGAAGAACGACGCGATCTCGCGCTGGTTCTTGCGGCCCTTCACCAGCACGGCGCGCGCGATCGGGCGACGACTGCGGTGGCTCGGGAGCCCCTCACGGCCGTACACCTTCAGGTGCTCGCTGGCCTCGCCCTCGTCGTCCACCGCGTCGTCACCGGCGGACTCGTCGAGCGAGGTCCCCCGGAACTTCATCGCGGCCATGACGACCTCGTGCATCGCCCGGTACAGCCGCCGGACCTCCTGCGTCGAGAGCGTGTTGGACATGCGGTCGAACCGCAGCCCCGCCTCGTACAGGATCTCGTCCGAGTAGACGTCGCGGAAGCCCAGCACCTTGTCCTGGTCGAGCAGCAGCAGCTTGAGCGGGGTCTCCGCGTCGTCCAGCAGCCGGCCGAACTCCATCCAGGTGATGTTGTCCTCGAGCGGGTCGTACGCGTTGGGGTCGATCTCGGCGAGCGTCATCGACTCCTCGGTCGGGACGATGCCTGTGCGGATGCCCGGCTCGCCGTCGATGTCCGAGACGTGGATGGCCCCACCGATGGTGAACGTGACCACCAGGTGCGTGTCCGGACCCGGCTCCTCGTTCGCCGTCTCGCGGTGCATGGACGCGGAGCCCTGCGCCTGGATCAGCCAGGTCTGGTCCTCGTCGAGGTCGAGGAAGATCGTCGTGCCGCGACGGCGCGCACCCTCGATCTTGCGCCCCTCGAGCGCGGTGACGAACTCCGGTCGGGTCCTGTGGAAGGGTCGCACGATCGATGCGGTCTGGACGATGACGTCCTTGACGCGCTTCCCGACGACCTCTTTCTCGAGGTCCTTACGGAGCACCTCGACCTCGGGTAGCTCCAGCACGATGACTCCATACGTTTCTCGACGACCCGCACCTGCGGGAGCGGGACACGTTAGTCGGTCCTGGCGGCCGTCTCGTCGTGCATCGACGCCCACGCGGCCGCAGCCGCCGCCTCCTCGGCCCGCTTCTTGCTGCTGCCGACCCCCTCGCCGAGCACCTCGCCGCCCGACTTGGCCTGCGCCGTGAAGGTCTTCTCGTGGTCAGGACCGGTCGCCGTCCACGTGTAGCGCGGCTCCCCACGCCCCTCGGCCGCCAGCACCTCCTGCAGCGCCGTCTTGTGATCGAGGATCGCCTCGCCGTTGGCGAGCATGCGCAGACGGTCACCCATCAGCCGCTCGATCAGCTCGCGGCTGGCCTCCCAGCCGGCCTCGGTGTGCACCGCTCCCAGCAGCGCCTCGAACGCGTCGGCGAGGATCGAGTCCTTGTCCGCTCCCCCGCTGGCGGCCTCACCGACACCGAGCAGCACGCGCTCCCCGAGCCCGATGCGGCGCCCCACGTCCGCCAGCTCGGACTCGCGCACGGCCTGGCCACGCACCTTGGCGAGCTTGCCCTCGTGGTCGTGCGGCAGCCACGCGTACAACGTCTCGGCGACCGCGAGGCTCAGCACGGCGTCGCCGAGGAACTCCAGCCGCTCGTTCGGCACGATCCCGCCGTGCTCGAACGCCCACGACCGGTGCACCAGGGCCCGCGCGAGCAGCCCGTCGGGACGCATCTCCAGCGAGAGCCCCTCCGCGAGCAGGCGCGCCTGGACGATCGCCTCCTCCGGCACGTCCGGCGCGTCGACACCGTGGAAGGGCTCGAGGCTGTGCTCAACCACGGCGTGCTCCGCTGTCTGGACAGCCCCGCAGGGCATGACGGAACCCGGCGCACGTCACCGCGCGCCGGGTCATCGCAGGGTCGGGAACCCGACCCCGCATGTCAGTCGACCTCGACGGCCGTGCGACCCTGGTACTGGCCGCACTCCTGGCACACCGTGTGGGGCCGGATGGTGGCCTTGCACCGCTGGCAGGTCGAGAGGGCGGGACGCGCCATCTTGTACCACTGCGCCTTGCGGTGACGGGTACGGCTGCGGGACATCTTGCGCTTCGGGACGGCCATCGGTCGCTCCTGTGGTCCGTGATCCCGGAAGCCGGGATCTGGGTCTGTTGGTGTTGAGGTCTTGAGGTCTGTCGGTCGTACGTGGCGGGCGCACCCGCCTGTGGTGCCGGCGGTCAGCCGTCACCGAGCTTCAGGTTCGCGAGCTCGGCCCAGCGCGGGTCCGGCGCGTCCTCGTGCAGCATCCTGTGCTCGTCCTCGCTGAGCACAGCCACGCCGTCCACGGTCGGCGGTTCGCAGTCCGCACGCTCGCAGCGCACGGCCACCGGCAGGTCGAGCACGACGACGTCGTGCAGCATCCGCTCGAGGTCGATGTGCGCTCCGTCTTCGAGCACCATGTAGCCCTCGTCGACGTCCTCGTCGTCCGCGTGCACACGCTTCGGGTCGAAGAACAGCTCGCCGACCTCGCTGGTGCGGTCGAGCGTGACGGGGAGCAGGCAGCGGCCGCACTCCAGCTCGAGCATCCAGCTCACGTCACCGTGCACCCAGATGCCCTCGACGACCGAGTCCATCTCGAGCGCGAGCGTCAGGTCACCGCGCAGCGCCTCGCCGACACGGCCCCACTCGTCATCACCGACATCCCCCACCGCGACGGTGCGGTGGAGGGAGCGGGTGGCACCCGGGTTGCCGACGAGGTCGACGACGGGGACGAGCACGATGGGCCTCGGCTGAGGTGGGACGGACGCCCGACGTGCGTGCACGAGGGGCGGTGGTGGAACGGGCCGCGCGGGCGTATCGCCCGGACGCGTGCGGGTGCGTGTGCACGTCCGGACGCGCCACGGCAGCGGCGACCGGCGATGGTACCCCTGCCACGAGCGAGCGCAGTCCCGTGCGGGGCCAACGCACGCCCGACGGAGTCGGCTGCCGCTCTGATCGGCTGGTCAGTGCCTGTCGGTCAGACCTGGTCGTCGTCGCCGAACGCACCGACGGCCTCGGCCAGCGCGTCGGCGCCGAGGCGTCCACGCAGGTTCTCGCGGCCGCGCTCGACCGTCGCCAGCGTCTTCTGCAGCAGGATCTCGAACTTCGCCAGCTGCGCGTCGACGTAGTCGTCCGCCTCCAGGCGGAGCCGACGCGCGTCCTCACGCGCCTCGGCACGGATGCGCTCCGCCTCCTGCTCGGCCTGGGCCACGACCTCGGTCGACGCCACGAGACCGTCACGCTCGCGGCGCGCCTCCTCGATGACCGAGTCAGCCTCGGCGCGCGCCTTGGCCAGCACGTCCGACCGCTCCTTGACCACCCAGCGGGCCTGCTTGACCTCCTCGGGGACCGCAGCGCGGATCTCCCCGACGAGCCCGTCGATCTCGGCACGGTTCACCCGGATCGATGCGGACATCGGCAGGAGCTTCGCCTCAGCGATCAGCTCCTCGAGCTGGGCGAGCTTCGCCTCGAGCCCGACGTGCGATGCCTGGTCAGCCAATGGTTTTTCCTCGCGGTACGGCGCCGCAGGAGCCTAGCCCTCCCCGGCCTCCCGGCTGACGGGAGCCGTCAGCGACCGTCCGCGCGCGTGGCGAGGTCGGGTGTGCGGGATACCCACAGATGTGTGATGAGGTGTTGACTCGAACGTCTGTTCGATTACAATGCACCTCATGGACTTCACTTCGCTGGCGACACAGACCGCTGCCCCCGACCGGGCAGCGGACACTGCTGTGCTCGGACCCGTCATGGCCGCGGCCGAGGGCGTGCACGACGCGCTGGACACGTTGGTCCGGGCCTGGCTGCAGATGGCCGAATGGGGCGGACTTGCCGGGGCCACGGGCATGTCGGCCGGTGAGTGGGCGCAGCTGTCACCCCGCCTGCCACGCTGGCTCGCCGGGCAGCTCGAAGGGATCGTCGAGCGGTTGCCGGTGCTGCCGCTGTGCGGCCAGCTGTTCTTCGAACGTGTGCTCACCTTCGAGGACCTCGCCGGGATCGTGCGTGCCACCCGACGATTGAACGGTGCGCAGCTGGCCGGGATCGATGACTGGGCCGCGACCAAGGCCCGCATCCGCGCCGCCGCCGGCTCCGGGCACCTGATCGTCGACGACGTGACCTACGAAGCCGAACGCCTGCGGGCACCCGGGTGGGCACGCCGGCAAGAGTCACGGGCCGAGCGCGGCAACGAGGTCTCCCTGCAGCAGGACTTCGACGGCGGCGGCCTCGTCGTCGGCTCGCTCGACCCCATCGCCTACCCGAAGGTCGCGAACGGGATCATGGCCAAGGCAGGACCACCCTCCCCCGGTGTGTCACGCAAGCAGCAACGCGCGGATGCGCTCGTCGCGATCTGCGTCGAGTCCCTCGACGGACGCACCGAGACCGGCAAGCGCATCCCGTCGCGGCCGTCGATGACCGTCGTCGTCGACCTCGACACCGCGACCAGCGACCGGTTCGCCGACATCATCCGCGTCGGGGCCGTCAAGGCCGCACCGACGCTCTCAGCCAAGATCACCGAGACCCTCG